>JAFZNK010000147.1 GCA_017550965.1 Thermoguttaceae bacterium | reverse complement strand
CGTAAGAATCGTCTTGCGGAGCCCACGATCCGCCGGCTAATTGCGTAAGTTTCGATTTGCCTGCCGGTTCCTGAGGAGTCGGTTCGGAAAAAGAAACGCCCGGCGCGCTAAGGCGTTCTTCGCGCGGCCTGAGTTTGCCGATCAACGTCGCGCCGGCGGAAAAAAGAAGCGACTTCAGCTCCAAATCGGAAACGTCTCGCCCCAAACGAGGAGACTTCGCGGCAAAAAGGCCGCGGATTCGATCGAAATCGTAAGCCGCAAAGATCGTCTTACTCGGATAACGGGCGTCTAATATTTCGTTGATCGTCTGAAGAGCTTCGCGACGTTCCGCTCTGGCGGACGCTCGAACCGTCTCTTCGACGTCCTTGTCGCTCGGCTCGTCGGCGGCGTAGTCGGAACCGGAATAATCGTTCTCGGAGGGGTCGAAAGAATCGTCAAAAAAGTCTCGATAGTCGCCGGAACCAACGCTCCCAAAATCAGGTTTTGTCCCCTGGTACTTGGCGCGAATCCATCTCAGTAATTTGTCGCACTCTTCAAAGGGCGTCCCTCTCGTTTCCGGCATGACCTGCTCAAGTCGGTACTTGAACCGTTTGACGTCGACCGGCCTAACTTCTTGCCGTTCCTGCCATTCCGCATACTCGCTTTCGTATACGTTTCGCGCCGCCTCCAGCAATTCGGACGAATATTCCATCTCGCGTCCTTATTATCCTTTACTACGCTCTAATAATAACAAACGAACGCCAAATTGACGCGTTTTTGCGACACAACGTAAAAAAACGTTCAAACAGCGGTCGTTTTGACGTGCGCCGCTCAGACCGAAGACGTCGGCCGAGCATCCGTCATTCTCTAATTGACATAAGAAAACAATTAACGATACGCATTGGGAAAGAGCGCCCTCCGCTCAGTCCCAACTTAAATTAGCATAATCAAGCGCGTTCGACCTGTCAAGCGAAAATTGGCAAAATAAGCAATATTCGCTAAACTACCTGAAAAATTCCTCCTGAACAAAAGTTTAAATTATTGTTAATACACGTTTTATATTAAAAAGACTAATTTGTATATTCGCAGTAACGGAGATTTTGTTAAGACGACCAGAAAAGAAAAAAATGAATATTTTGGCAAAAAAGATCAAAACCGAGCGACAAAGTTTGACGCCAGAGTTCATTTTACTACAATCTATCGAACAAGGCGCTCGACCCGTCGCCGTTTTTAGCGTCAACATTGCGCGTTTTTAAACGCGCGTCCGCAGGAGAACCTTATGAACAATTCGCGAAGAACTTTTTTGAAAAACGCGGCCGTATCAACCGCTTGCGCTTGCGCAATTCCCGCCTTAATTCCTCGTTCGGCGCTTGCGGCGCCCGGAGCCGTCGGCGCGAACGACCGTATCGTCGTCGGCTTTGTCGGAACCGGAGGCAGAGCGCGTCAACTCATGGAACACATTCCGCAGGAACGCGCTAAAATCGTCGCCGTCGCCGACTTATGGCGTCAGAAAATGATCGATTGCGTCAACGAGAAGAAAGGTTCGGGGCTCATTAAAGACGGCGAAAATTGGAACATGTACGATTCCGACGTCGAACTCTACGAAAAAGAGAAGCTCGACTGCGCGTTCGTCATTACCCAGGACCACTGCCGCACCCTCGCGGGGGCGCGCGCTATCCTCGCCGGTCTCGACGTTTACGCTGAAAAACCTCTGACCGCGTACATCTCGGAAGGGCGGCGTCTGGTCAATATCGTGCGCAAGTCGAAGCAAATCTTCCAGGTCGGCACGCAACAGCGCTCGATGAGGCTCAACGAGTTCGGATGTCGGCTTATTCGCGAAGGAAAACTTGGAAAAGTCAAAGTCGTGCAAGCGTGCAACTATCCCATTAGCGCGGTTATTCCGGACGATTATGAAGAACAGCCTATCCCCGAGGGAATGAATTGGGACGCCTGGCAGGGCCCCACGCCCTATCGCAAATTCAACGGCATGTTGCTCGGCTGGATGGCCTGGCGAGACTATTCCGGCGGAGAAATGACGAATTGGGGAGCGCACGGCGTCGATCAAATTCAATGGGCGCTTGGAGCCGACGAGTCCGGCCCGGTCGCGTTTGCGCCAATGCCCGGAGGAGACGGAAAAGTCGCGGCGATGTACGCTAACGGCGTCGAAGTTCGATTCGAACTGGACATGGGAAGCGGGCCTGCCGGCGGCGCGATCTTCCGTTGCGAAAAAGGCAATCTGGAAATCAATCGCAACAACCTAAAGGCCAATCCTGAAAGTATTATCGCCGACGCGCCGGAACCGGATCCGCCGGAGGGCCCGACCTGGATCGCCCGCCCGCACATCGAAAACTTCTTCGATTGCATGGCGACCAGAGAGCGTCCCCACGCCGACGTGGAAATTGGTCATCGAAGCGTTTCCGTATGCCACCTCGTCAACATTACGAGAATCCTCAACCGCCCGTTGCAATGGGATCCCGAAAAAGAACAGTTCGTTAACGACGACGAGGCCAACACGTACGTAACTCGTCCGCGTCGCGCCGGTTATGAATTGCCGGAAGCGTAACGAACGCGCCGGTTTTTCCACCCCGACCGAACGGAAACGTCGCGCGACGCCGACGAAACTCGCCGACGCCGCGTTCGTCAAATTCGAAAAAATAACGCGCGGATGTTGACGTTTGACAAACGCGCGTTATAATAAAGGGAGACTTTGAAACAGAAAGGCGCGCCGCTATGGCCCAAATTAGAAGCGACAATTCGTATTGCGAGAGTTTACAGGGCTCTCCGTGCGTCCGTCGCGCGGCGGTCGCTCCTGCTTTTGAATTTGAAGCGCGTTACTTTACTCGCTTTGCTTGGTATTATTACGCCAAGTTTACTCACGCGTGCGTAAAGGGCGCTCGACGACGTTAACACAATAACGTTTCTTTATCGAACAAAGCGGCGTCCTTTACGGGAGGCCGCTTTTTTTTTGCGCGTTTGCGCTAAACGACGGGAAACGTTGTTTGAAGAGTCGACGAAAGAATCGAAGTCGAAACGAAACGTCGGCAATCCCCCGCGATCCGATTGCCAACTACAAAACGACGCTCGCCGCCCATGACGACGTCGAGACGATAAACGACGAAAGGCAACGTAATGAACGAATTGGAACAAGCTCGCGCCGAGATCAACGAAGTCGATCTGGAAATGGCGAAATTATTCGAGCGTCGCATGAAAGCCTGCGAAACAATCGCGGCTTACAAAAAAGAAAACGCGCTCTCCATCAGGGACAAGGTGCGCGAACAGGACTGGATTGTCAACAGTCAGGGAAGAATCCAATCCCCGGAAATAGAATCGTATTACGTGCCGTTTCTGCAGAACGTCGTCGATCTTTCGTGTCAATATCAGGCCCGGCTTTTGACGGAACGAAGAGTCGCCTATTCCGGAGTCGAGGGCGCGTTCGCTCACATGGCGGCCAAGCGCATGTTCCCGGAAGCGGTTTACATTCCTCAGCCCGACTTTGTTTCCGCCTATAAAAGCGTCGAGCGCGGAGAAAACGACTGCGTCGTCCTGCCTCTGGAAAACAGCTACGAAGGCGAAGTGTCCACCGTCATGGACCTCTTTTTTTCCGGAAATTTATTCGTCAATCAAACGACGGAACTCCCGATAAAACACGCCCTGCTCGCCGCGCAAGGCGCGAACGTCGACGAAATCAAAACGGTCGTCAGTCATCCGCAGGCGCTCGGCCAATGCCGATCTTATATCGAGAGTCACGGCTTCCAGACGCAGACGTATTCCAACACCGCCGCCGCGGCGAAATACGTTCGGGAGTTGGGCTCTCCGAGCGTCGCGGCGATCGCGTCGGAAGAAACCGCCAATCTTTTCGGTCTCAAGATTCTCGCGTCCGGAATCAACGACGCGTCCAACAACACCACTCGATTCGCCGCTCTTTCGCGAGTGCAGAACATTCCGAATTCCTCCAAAGTCCGCGAAGACGAAAACTTCATTTTGGTTTTCACCGTTCAAAACCGCGCGGGCGCGCTTGCGCAAACGCTCAACATTATCGGCGCTCACGGATACAATATGCGCAATTTGAGAAGTCGGCCGATGAAAGATTTGCAGTGGAGTTATTTCTTCTACGTTGAAGCCGAAGGAAACATCCACAACAACAACGGCAAAGAAATGCTCCGTCAACTTTCCGCCATTTGCGCAAGACTCAAGCTTGTCGGAACATACTATTCCGGCGGCAAATAAATAAACCTCAACCCCACCGTAACCTCTCGCTGCGACAAACTTGTCAATTAAGGACTCCCGCTCATGATGAATATGACGTTCAAACGCGAAATGCCTACGGCGCGCGTTATTAAAGAAATGTATCCCCTTTCGGACGAACAGGCCGCGAAAAAAAGCGCGAACGACCGGGAAGTGCAAGACGTCTTCCTGGGGAAAAGTCAAAAGTTCGTTCTCATTATCGGCCCCTGCTCCGCCGACCGCGAAGACGCCGTTCTCGATTACGTCGGAAGACTGCGAGACGTTCAGGACAAAGTTCAGGACAAAATCGTCATTATCCCGCGTATCTACACCAACAAGCCCAGAACGACCGGCGACGGGTACAAAGGCATGTTGCATCAGCCGGATCCGAACAATTCGCCCGACCTGCTCAAAGGGTTGATCGCCATTCGCAAGCTGCACGTCGAAGCGATTGAAAAGACGGGGTTCTCCTGCGCGGACGAAATGCTCTATCCCGGCAACCACCACTATCTTTCCGATTGTCTTTCGTACGTCGCGGTCGGGGCGCGTTCCGTTGAAAATCAACAGCATCGGCTCGTCGCAAGCGGTCTGGACATCCCCGTAGGCATGAAGAATCCTACCGGCGGAGATCTTGCCGTCATGATGAATTCGATCACGGCGGCGCAACATTCCCACACGTTCGTCTTTGCCGGATGGGAAGTTCAAAGCCAGGGCAACCCGATGGCGCATGCGATTTTACGCGGATTCGCCAATAAAAACGGTCGGTCGACGCCTAACTATCACTACGAAGATTTGCGATTCCTGTGCGAATTATACGCCAAGGGCAATCTGCTTAATCCCGGCGTCATCGTCGACTGCAATCACGCCAATTCCGGCAAGCGCTGGGCGGAGCAGCCGCGTATCGCCAAAGAGGTGCTGCACAGCATGCAATGTTCCGAAGATATTCGTAAAATGGTCAAAGGCTTGATGGTCGAGTCTTATATTGAAGACGGGTCGCAAAAACCGGACGGATGCGTCTACGGGCAGTCGATCACCGACCCGTGCCTGGGATGGGAAAAAACTGAAAAAATGATTCTTGAACTCGCGGATTTGCTATGAAAACGTCGTTTGTAACCGGTTCGACGGGCCAGGACGGCTCCTACCTGATACGAAAACTTCTCGCCGAAGGAAGACGCGTATGCGCGCTCGTGCGACGCTCTTCGACGCCGAACACCAGTCGAATCGACGACCTCGCGCCCGGCGCTCAGCCGAACGGCTCCGAACTGTTTTATCGAACCGGCGATCTTACCGACGCGTCGAGTCTTCGAAGGATTCTGGAAGAATTCAAACCCGACGAAGTCTACAACCTCGCCGCGCAATCCGACGTTCGCGTCTCCTTCGACGTGCCCGAATACACGGGCGAAGTCGACGCGCTGGGCGCGTTGCGTCTGCTGGAAACGATTCGTCAGCTTGGACTTGCGTCTAAAACGCGCTTCTATCAGGCGTCGACGTCCGAACTCTTCGGCGACGTCAAAGAAAAGCCGCAGCGCGAAACGACTCCGTTCGCGCCGAGAAGCCCCTACGCGATCGCCAAGTTGTACGCCTATTGGACGACCGTCAACTATCGCGAGGCGTACGGAATTTTCGCCTGCAACGGAATCCTGTTCAATCATGAGAGTCCCCTTCGCGGCGAAAATTTTGTAACGCGTAAAATCACGCGCGGCGCGACGAGAATTCGAGAGGGACTCCAGGAAAAACTGACGATGGGAAATCTCGATTCCAGAAGGGATTGGGGACACGCGCAAGACTACGTCGAAGGCATGTTCCTCATGTTGCAGCAAGACGAGCCGGACGACTACGTTTTAGCGACCGGCGAGCAGCGTTCCGCGCGGGAATTCCTCGAAATTGTCTTTCGCAAACTCGATTACGACCTCGTCTGGCAAGGCAAAGGGCTCGACGAAAAGGGAATCGATCGAAAGTCGGGCAAGACGCTCGTCGAAATCGACCCGGTCTTCTTCAGACCGACGGAAGTCAATTATCTGTGCGGCGATTCGACCAAAGCGCGTGAAAAACTCGGTTGGAAACCGAAACATACGTTTGAAGACTTAGTCGACGACATGTTGAAACACGACGTCGAGCTTGCGCGACGAGAGGCTCGGAGATAATTGAACAATGGACGCTGAATCGCTTCAACTTTCAAGACGCCGTCGCGCGCTCGTTTGGGTCGTCGTCGTTTTTCTGGCGTTTTGCGCCGTCGCCCTGTTCTTTACGCTCTCCTGTTTTTTGTTGGCGATGCGCGAAAACGCAAGACGCGAACGTTGCGATCTCAACCTGGCGAAGCTCTATCAGGCGACCGTCGAATATTGCGACGCCAACGGCTCTTTTCCTCCCGCGTTTACTCAAAACGAAGAGGGAAAAAGACTTCATTCGTGGCGCGTCCTTCTTCTCCCCTATTTGGGCGAGCAGGAACTCTTTTCTCAAATAAAACTCGACGAGCCGTGGGACAGCGACTGGAACAAACAGTTCTGGACCAAAACGCCAAACGTGTTCCGCTGCGCGTCGACGCCGACCGCCGACGTCGAAGACGACGCGACCAAAGCGAAGAAATGCGCGTATTCGTGCGTAATCGGTCCCAACACCGCGTTCCCGGAAGACGGAACGTCCGTCAGACCGTCCATGGTCGTCGACGGTCTCTCCAACGCCGTGATGTACGTCGAAAGAAAGAATCCGAGCGTCTGGATGGATCCGTATTCGGAAATCACCGTCGAACAGGCGCTTGAAGAGAATAAAAAGCCCGTCAGGGAGCGGGAAAACTTCGGTTCCTGGCATGGCAAGGGGGAATACGCGCTCCTGTGCGACGGAGGAAGAAGATTCCTTTCGGAAAAAATCGACGACTCCGTGTTGAGGCTCTTATTTGGAATCGACGATTCAAAAGAAATCGAAGAATCGGTTCCGCCCCCGGAAGAAGAACAGGGCGACGAAAACCGATAAGCAAAGAAAAAGCGGAACCGTCTGTAAAAAGGACGGTTCCGCTTTTCTCTGGAGTCTCCCTAAAGGGACGGTTTTTACCAGATCAGATAGTTGCCGCCGTACGTCAGGCCGGCGCCGAAACCGGCGATGAGCAACTTGTCGCCGCGTTTGAGTTGACCGCCGCGATTCATTTCGTCCAGAACGATCGGAATCGACGCGGACGCCGTGTTGGCGACCGTTTCGACGTTGATATAGAACTTGTCTTCGTTCTCCAGCCCGAGTCTCTTGCCCGCCGACTGAATAATACGGTAATTCGCCTGGTGCGGAATAATGCGCGCGACGTCGTCCATCGTGAGATTATTGCGTTCCATCAACGTCGTCACGACTTCTTCAATCGCTTTGATCGCAAAAGTAAAGACTTGCGTTCCGGCCATTTGCAAAATATGCGCCTGCGGATGATTCAACGAATCGGCGGATCGACAGCCCCCTTCGAGAAGCAGGTATTTGCCGCACGCGCCGTCCGCGCGCATCATGGTGTCGACAATGTCGCTCGGGCCTTCTTCCGAAGGAACGAGCACGACCGCGCCCGCCCCGTCGCCGAAAAGAATGCACGTTTTATGGTCGTTCCAATCGACCTTGCGCGTCATCACCTCCGTGGCGACGATGAGAATCGGCTTGCGGAAATCGGGCTTATAGTAAAAATTCTTAGCGATTTCAAGATTATAGATAAAGCCGCAACACGCGGCGCTCATGTCGAAAGCGGAAGCGTTGGTCGCGCCAAGTTCGTCCTGAAGAATGCAGGAGACTAACGGGGTCGGCGCGTAGTCGGGAGTCGCCGTGCTGACGATAATCATGCCGAGTTCGTCGGCGGTAATTCCGGCGTTTTCAAGCGCGCGCTGAGCGGCGACCAATCCCATGGCCGAAGCGGATTCGTCGGGCGCCGCGACGTGACGAGCCTTGATTCCGGTGTGCGTATAGATCCACTCGTCGGACGTTTTAGTAAGTCGTTGCGCTAATTCGTCGTTCGTAACAATTCGTTCGGGGAGATACGAACCTGTTCCGGCTATTCTTACACGTGTCATGACGTTATTGTCGCCAAATATTTGGGCTGAGGAGCGTCGCGCGCGATTCGTTTTCGCCGACCCAACCTACTCTCCGTTCAATTGGGCGAAAACAGGCGCGACTTGGCGGCGTTTTCTACGCATGAGCGCATAATACGCCTACTTCGACGCGGAGTCTAGAGAATATTCAAGAGAACGTCAACGTCAATTACGCGGTTTTGTAAAAAAAGTCCGACGAAATCACGTTTCGGGAAGATCGACGACAAATTCGTTGGCGACGACGTCTAAAAACTCCCGCTCGGAAGAAACGCGACTGATTTTGTCCCGGAAGTTTCGACCGCCGGGCCGTCCTTTTGAGTAACATACGGCGAATCGGCGCATAAGCGTTACGCCAAGTTCCGTTCCAAAACGCTTCAACACCAGTTGAAAATGTTCGAGCAACAGATTGCGTTGTTCCAGAAGCGTCGGCTCCGGATCGGGCGTCTCGCCGCGAAGAAGTTGCGCGATCTCGCGAAAAAGCCAGGGGCGATCCAACCCGGCGCGACCGATCATAATCCCGTCGACGGGATACTTCTCCAAACGTTCGACCGCCTGCGCCGCCGTCTTTATATCGCCGTTTCCAATAAGCGGAATCGCGCGAAGCGCCGACTTGACTTTCGCGATCTCGTCCCAATCGGCGACGCCGGAATACATCTGCCGCGCCGTCCGACCGTGGACGGTAATCGCCGCGCCCCCCGCCCCTTCGACCGCCTGCGCCACGTCGACCGCGTTGATCGTGTCGGCGGTCAAACCGAGCCGAATCTTCGCCGTCGCCGGAGTCGGAGCGCACGCTTTGGCCACGCGTCCGACAAGCTCCCCGACTTTTTCCGGATCGCGCAGAAGATACGAACCGCTCGCGGAACGTTTGGCGATCGCCGGCGCGGGGCATCCAAAATTCAAATCGACGACGCTCGCTTTGAAATCGTGAGCGAGTTTTGCGGCAAGTTCTTCAAGAGTTTCCGGACAATTGTCCCAGATCTGAACGGCAAGCGGACGAGGCTCGTCCTGAACGCCCCAGAGACGTTCCGGCTCGCCAAGTCCTCGGGCGCCCATGTGGACAAAAGCGCGCGCGCTGACCATCTCCGTCGCGATAAGCCCCGCGCCCCCGAGTCGACGAAGCAATTCGCGATACGCGTAGTTGGTATACCCCGCCATCGGCGCGGACAACACCGGAGGCGAAACGACGACGTCTCCAATTCTTAACGAAGTTTTCACGATCGATCCCAGGGCGCGAAACAATTAAGTTGACAAACAAAGCGACTAACGAGCGTCGATTATAATTGAAAATCACTCCGCGGCAATAACTGCATAAAAGGAAGCGCCGTCGCACAATTTCACGGTAAATCGTCATTTTATTCGAAAAATCCTTGACGCCGCGGCGTCAAGCGGGTACATTAGTATTGAGGCGTTCTCATTAAAGGGCGCCGAACGTCCAAAGAAAACGAAAACCGCGCAAAACGACTGTCACGCGCGTTTCACCGCCGCCGTTTTGAACAACACAAACCGGTCAACCCTTCCCTGAAAAGGTATAGAAATGAATTCCATCTGGGGCGTCAAAGACCAGAGAATCACTCCGCTCGACTGCACGATTCGAGACGGAGGGCTTGTCAACGACCATTATTTCAGCGTTGAGTTTGTCAGGGCGGTTTATGAGGCGAACGTGGCGGCCGGCGTCAATTACATGGAAATCGGTTATAAAAATTCCGATCGTCTGTTCTCTCGCGACGCCAACGGAGCGTGGAAATTCTGCGACGAAAAAGATATTCGCGCCGCCGTCGGCGACAACCCCACTCCGTCGACGAAGCTCGCGTGCATGATCGACGCCGCGAAATCCGATTGGAAAACCGCCGTCCTGCCCAAAAGTCAAAGCGTTTTGAGCCTGATTCGCGTCGCTTTCTACGACTATCAGGTGGACGAAGCGATCGAGATGATCGAAGACGCCTACGAAAAGGGATACGAAGTCAGCGCCAATTTAATGGCGGTTACCGTCGTCGAAGAAAAAAAGCTCGACGAAATACTCGAACGAATTTGCAAAACGCCCGCCCAGGTCGTCGTAATCGTCGATTCGTTCGGCTCGCTGACCCCCTTCCAAACCGAATACCTCACCAAAAAATACGTCGCTTACGCTTCGGAAGCGGGCAAAGAAGTCGGCGTTCACCTGCACAACAATATGCAGCTTGCTTTCGCCAACACCCTTCTCGCCGCTCAACACGGCGCGACGCGTCTCGACTGCTCTCTTGGCGGGCTTGGACGAGGCGCCGGGAATTGCCCCAGCGAGTTGCTCTTGTCCGTCTTGAATCCGGAGAACTATAAGCTGCGTCCTCTCTTCGAATGTCTTGAAAAAGAGTTCGTTCCTCTTCGACAAAAAATCGAATGGGGGCCTTTCCACGAATATATGCTTACCGCGCAAAGCAACGTCCATCCAAGGGCGGCGATCGCGCATCGTAAATCGCTGGAAACGCGCGACAAATACACGCTCCTCTACGACAAACTCGCGGAAGAAACCAAAAAATAACCGGCTAATTTCAAAATCGGATTCAAGCCGTCGTTTCTAACGCGAAAGCGTCGGGACGGCGGCTTGCGTTTTAATACGGCGATTTTTACTACGAAAAAACGTTTTCCTCAACAAGGATCAGATAAAAGTGTCGACCACAGAATCCCAACCGAAAAAGAAACTTATCGAACCGCGCACGCTCAAAGGTTTTCGCGATTTCCTGCCCGAAGCGATGATCCCGAGAGAACGCCTGATCGATCGGGTGACGAAAGTCTATCGCAGTTACGGTTTTTGCCCTATCGACACGCCCGTTCTGGAATATCTTGAAATTCTGATGGGAAAAGGAAGCGAAGAGACCGACAAACAGCTCTACCGCTTCAAAGATCCCGGCGGACGCGAAGTCGGCATGCGCTTCGACCTTACCGTGCCTTTCGCGCGATTCTCCGCGCAGCACATCGCGGAGCTTGGAACCCCTTTTAAGCGCTATCACCTCGCGAAAGTCTGGCGCGGCGAAAACACGCAGGCGGGCCGATATCGCGAATTCATGCAGTGCGACTTCGACACGATCGGCACGACGAGCGTTATGTCCGACGTCGAAACGGCGCTCGTCATTAACGACGTTCTCGAACGCGTCGATTTGCGTACGGAAGAGTCGTTTACGAAATTCGTCGTTCACGTCAACAGCCGAAAGATCTTAAACGGCGCGCTCGAAAAAATCGGGCTCGCCGATAAAGCGGTCCCCGTCCTTCGCGCGCTCGACAAACTCGCCAAAATCGGCGTCGACGCGGTCGTTGCGGAAATGGCGCAGACGGCGGGCGCGTCCGACGAACAGGCGCGAACGATATTGGACGTCGCGTCCGCAAAAGGTTCGAACGAAGATATTTTGGGCCGACTCGAAACGCTGCTTGCCGGAAACGAACTCGGGCTCGCCGGCGTCGCCGAGCTCCGTCAGATTCTCGACTCGACCAAAGCCGCCGGCGTTCCCGAAGAACGCTTCGCCGTCGACGTCTCCATCGCGCGCGGTCTGGACTACTACACCGGCACGATCTTTGAAACGTTCCTGACCGAAATGCCGCAACTCGGAAGCGTTTGCAGCGGCGGTCGTTACGACAACCTCGCCGAACTTTATACCAGGCAGAAACTTCCGGGGATCGGCGCGTCGCTGGGATTGGACCGTCTGTTCGCGGGGCTCGAAGAGCTCGGCATGATCGAAAAAACGGCCTCGACCGTCGACGTTTTCATCCCGTTGTTCGACGCCGGTCTTTCGACCAAATACTGCGAAATCGCCGCGCAATTGCGCAAACGCGGAATCGGCGTCGAACTCTACCCCGAGCCTAAAAAACTTGGTCAGCAACTCAAATACGCCGACAAAAAAGGTTTTAAATTCGCCCTGATCGTCGGGTCCGACGAAGCGGAACGAAACGTCGCCAATATGAAAGACTTACGTTCCGGAGGAAGTCGGGAAGTTTCTCTTGATCCGAACGCGCTCGTCGACGCGATCGTCTCGGCGACGAGCTGAGCGACGGAACCTTCGATCGAAGAAGAAAGGAACGCGTCATGAAAGTGATACTCGCCGAACCGCGCGGTTTCTGCTCGGGCGTCAACAGAGCGATCAACATCCTCGAAAACGTCGTCAAAAACGCCGAAGAGCCGGTTTACGTCTATCACGAAATTGTGCACAACGCTTGGGTCGTCGGCAAATTCAGGCGCCAGGGCGTCGTCTTTGTCGATTCGTTGGACGCCGTGCCCAACGGCGCGATTCTCCTCTTCTCCGCGCACGGAATCTCTCCGGAACTTAGAAAACAGGCGTCGGAACGAAAGATCAAGACGATCGACGCCACCTGCCCGCTTGTGCACAACATCCATTCCCAGGCGCGTAATTACGCCGAAGAAGGATATAAAATCGTTTTCATTGGCAAGCGCGGACACGACGAAGTCGTCGGAACGTTGGGCGAAGCGCCCGACGCGATCGTCCTGATCTCAAGCGTCGAAGACGTGGAGTCGCTTGACTTTCCAATTGATCAGAAACTCACGTACCTCATGCAGACGACGCTGTCGGTGATCGAAGCGGCGGAAATCGTCGACGCGTTGCGTCTGAAATTCCCGCAACTGCGCGATCCCAAACACGAAGGGCTCTGCGACGCCACGCACAAACGTCAGGAAGCGGTCCGAAAACTCGCCCCGGAAGCCGACGTCGTTCTGGTCGTCGGAAGCGCGAACAGTTCGAATTCCAAGCGGCTCGCCGAGGTCGCCCGAGCCGCAAACGTCCCCGCCTACTTGATTAACGGCGTCGAAGACATTCCGTGGAGCAAGTTGACGCCCGACTCGACGGTCCTTCTCACCGCCGGCGCGAGCGCGCCCGAAAGCGTCGTGCAGGCGTGCGCGCAATTCTTACGAGACGTCTGATTTTTCGCGTGGAAACCGTCGAACTTCTTCTGAAGAAACGCGCCTTTCGCGTAAAAATCCGTCTGGACGTCCCGGAGTCTTCCAGTTATACTCAATTTGCTTCTTAGACGTCTGAAAACAGGCGTTTAACGATTAGTGAACACATAACGCCGCCGTCGCGACGTCGCAAAAGCGGCGCGTCCATAAGGAGAATTCAAGGATGAATTTCATTCGCACACGCCGGAATTGCGCCGTTTTAGCCGCGTTCGTCGCGTCTTTTGTACTCGTAACGGCCTACGCGGAGAAAAGTTACGCTCAAGCTCGTCAACAAGTCCCCGCAAGTGCCCAGCCTCAGTCGTCGCCCGCGGCCCAACAACAGGACGGCGCGCTCGAACTGACCCCCGAAGAAAACGCGAAATACAAGGAAGCGCTCGACCTGTTCAACAAACAGGACTTGCAAGGCGCGCTCGACGCGTTGCGTCAGCTTGCAAACGGCAATCCCGCCGCGCGCCCTCCGAGGATCATTATGGCGTTTTGGTTCGCGCAACTCAACAACACGCGCGCCGCGAGAATCATGCTCGAAACGGCGACCGAAGAAGATCCGAACGATCCGGAAGCGTACCTTTCTCTGGCGGAAATTTCGCTTCGAGAAGGCGAATTGACGGCGGCGGAACTCCTTACGATCAAAGGCGAAGAGAAACTGGCTCAATATAACGCCAATCCTCAGCGCAAGCAGGCGATGACGTCGAAGGCGACGTCGCTGAAAATCGCGTATTCCAACGCGCGCCGCCGCTGGGCGGACGTGCAAACCGCTCTGCTCGCTAAAATCAAAGCGGAGGGCGAAAACGCCGATCTCGACCGCGCGATCGCCAACGCGCTGTTCCAGCAAAATCAGGACGCCAAAGCGCGCGAGATGTTCCTGCGCGCCGACAAACTCGACGACGGCAAGGGGCTCCCCGCCGACGCGGCAATGTCGCAACTCTACGCCGCCAGAGGCGACCTGGAAAACGCGAAGAAAAGCCTGGACGCCGCGCTCAAAGCCTATCCGAAATCGACGCCCGTCCTGCTCCTGTCGATCAATAACGCGCTCGTGGAAAACGATCTCGACGCCGCGTGGAAACTCGTGCAGCAGCTCTATCAGGAAGACAAAGGCGCGGAAGTGATGAAAACGTACGGCAAAGTCGCGCTTTTCCGCTCCGATTATAAACGCGCCGAAGTCGCGTTCCAGGAAGCGATTCGCCAAACGCCGCTCGACACGGACGCCGCCAACGGGCTCGCGCTCGCTCTTTGCGAACAGGGCGACGAAGAAAAGAACAAACGCGCCGTCCAATACGCCGCCGGCAACGTTCAAAAACAGCAGAACAATCGCGACTTCCTCTCCACGCTCGGCTGGGTCCTCTATAGAACCGGCCAGCCGGACGAAGCGATCAAAGTCCTGCAGCAGTCGACCGCCGACGGGCAAATCAACTCTGCCGCGGCGTATTACTTCGCCGTCGTCTTAAGCGACAAAGGCCAAAACGACCAGGCGAAAAATTTCCTGCAAGCCGCGCTGAGCGCCAAAGCCCCCTTCGCCAAACGAGCCGCCGCCCAAGCGCTTTTAGACAAATTGCAATAAGTCCAACAATCGCGACGCGTCCCGCGCAAAGCGCGGAGAGTCGTCGACTGGAGTCGACGCCGGCTCGTAAGAGCCGGTAATACCGGCGATTAACGATAAAACAACGCTAGAACAACGCGTCGCCCCGTTTGCCTGCAGCGTCCGCGCGACTTCGCACGCTACCGCTTGCGGCTCTTATAACACGTCTCGCGTCGTTAACCGCAACGCGTCCCGCCGCAGGCGGAGAGTCGTCGACTGGAGTCGACGCCGGCTCGTAAGAGCCGG
>JAFZNK010000146.1 GCA_017550965.1 Thermoguttaceae bacterium | reverse complement strand
GAGAATAATAACGGTCTGGTCGTTCTTGCGGGCGGCGAGGCGAACGTAACGAACGGACTCTACGCGCTCAATAGCGAGAACGGCGCGAAGATTCTCGCGGGCGGCGAAGCGACCTTTGCCGGCTCGATCTTCCAGCGCAATACGCTCGACGGCGCGCTCGTGAACGGAACGGCGACGATGACGAACGTTCAGGCGATCGAGAATAAGCTCAACGGCGTTAACGTCGCTGGAACCGCGACGATTTACGACTCCACGCTCTCGAGGAACGAAATTAACGGGCTCGACGTTGAAAACGGCGTCGCGACGATCGTCGACAGCTACGTTCAGGAGAATAAGCAGTACGGCGTCCGGATGAATTCGACCGCGACGACCGCGACGGTAATTAAGCAGACGCTCGTAACCGACAACGTTCTGGACGGCGTCGTCCTCGCCGGCGGCAAGCTTGAAACGTACAACGCGACGATCGCGAATAACGCTAAGGGCGAGCAGTATAAAGGCTACGCCGTTAAGGCGAGCGCGGGCGAAGCGACGCTTTTCAATACGATTGCTGCGCTCTCCGGAGAGTCGACCGACGTCTTCGCCGACGAAGGCGCGACGGTAACGGGCGTCAACGTTCTCGCGAACTTCGACGAGTGGACGGCGAATTCCGCGAATACGATTCCGTACTCCGATCTGGAAGGGCAATATATCTTTGCCGACGGAAATTACGCCGCCGACAAGAATTATCAGCTTTACGTTCCGACGACCGGCGACGAACTGTACGCGTCTCGCGCGATTAACGCGGGCGAAGAGTACTACGGCGACAAGTATCTGCTCGCCGACTGGCCGACCGTCGCGGGCGGCAAGGTCGATCTCGCCGACGCTCCGCGCGTTAACGTTAAGCTCGATCTGGGCGCCTACGAAGCGCAAGGACTCGTTCCGGAAACGCCGTCGATTATCGTTACGACCCTCGACGACGTCGTCGATCGCTACGACCACCGCATTTCGCTACGCGAAGCGATCGAGGTCTACTTCGATTGGACGACTCCGTTCGACGCGACTGAGACCGATCAGTACGCCTATAACCTCAACAACGAGTACTTCCGCAAGTACGCCAAGAAGCTCGGCGAGACCGAGACCGACGGGCTTACGATTACCTTCGATCTGACCGACTACTTCACGCTTACCGGCAAGGATCCGACCGCGCCGTACGTTATTACCCTCGCGAACGGCAGGACGCTGACCGTCGCCAACGGTATGACGATCGACGCGAGCGTCGTGCGGTACGGCGCCGGCGAAAACGACGTCGTCGCCAACGGACGGAATATTACCGTGAACGGCGCCGGTAGCGACGCGGCGATTATGACGGTCTCCGACGAGTACGTCGCTTCGATCGACGTCGCTGGCAAGAGCTTCGACGGGCTTACCCTTAAGGGCCTCAAGCTCGAAAAAACGGCGTCCGGCGTCGTCGCAGCAGCCGACGCGACGATCGCGACGATTACCGTCGAAACGAGCGAGATTATCGCGACTTCGGTCGACAGAGACGAAAACGGAAACTTCGTCGTTTCCAAGGAGGCGGTTGCGTCGAGCTTTGGCGTCGACGCGCCGAACTCCGCCGTCGTCGTCAAAGGGTCGATCATTGGG
>JAFZNK010000145.1 GCA_017550965.1 Thermoguttaceae bacterium | reverse complement strand
GATATTAGCGCGATATATAGCACGATTGAGGAGTTGACCGATGGGAACAGACTACGCGCAATTAAAAGCGAACGGATTTATGTTGCAGAAGCAGCAAGATCACTTCTCCATGCGTCTTCGCGTGGTAGGCGGTAATTTAACGATAGAACAACTCGATACGATACGTCGAGTTGCTGACAAGTATGGCGCTGGGTATATTCATCTAACGTCGCGACAGGGGGTTGAAATCCCGTTTATTCAACTTAAAGACATTGAGGAAGTCGTCTCGGCTCTCAACGACGGCGGCGTATCGCTGGGCGCATCGGGACCGCGCGTGCGTACGGTGACCGCGTGCCAAGGAGGGCGCGTTTGTCCGAGCGGTCGTATTGACGCATACGCGATCGCCGAGGAGTTAGATAAACGATACTATGGTCGTAACTTGCCGCATAAGTTTAAGCTTGGCGTTACCGGATGTCCGAACAATTGCCTTAAAGCGGAAGAGAACGATCTTGGCGTTAAAGGGGTAACGGAAACGCGATGGGAGCAGAGTAAGTGCGTCTACTGCGGCGCTTGTCAGCGCGCATGCGCCAAACGCCAGGCAATTCGAGTAGAGCCGGATAATTGGATGGTCGACGCTGAACGCTGTAATCATTGCGGCAAGTGTGTCGACGCATGTCGTAAAGGCGCTCTTTTGGGTAGAAACGGTTATTTGCTCACTTTCGGCGGTACGTTTGGCGCTTCCATTAGGCATGGTCGCGCGGCGACTCCTATTATTTTTGACAAACAGACTCTCTTTCGTGTCGTCGACGCTACCATCGACTATTTTGAAAGGAACGCTGCGCCAAAAGAACGACTCGCCGCTACGATTGAGCGACGAGGGTGGGACGAGTTTCAGACGACTATCCGCGCGGCCTATGTCTCGTCGAAGCACGATAGCTAAGGACTAATTGCAAAGGATAATACAATCGTTATGGCGATGTTTCCGTTTTACGTTGATCTACGTGGAAAAAAAGGACTTGTTGTCGGCGGCGGCGCGCTGGCCAGACGCAAAATTGAGGCGCTTTTGCCCTTTAAGCCGATGCTGAGAGTCGTCGCAAATGATTTGTCGCCCGAAATTGTCGAATTAGCCAAGCGTGGCGAGATCGTCGTGGAAGAGCGCGAATTTGCATACGAAGATCTTGACGACGAGCCGTCCTTTCTCATTATCGCGACGAACGATTCGGAGCTCAATCGGAAAATTGCAAACGAAGCGCGTCCTATCGTCCCATGGATCAACGTCGTCGACTCGCCCGAGGATTCGACCTTCTACTTTCCAGCCCTGATTGCCAGGAAAAAACTAACGATCGCCGTGTCTACTGCCGGCGCGTCGCCGACTGTCGCTGCGGATATTCGCGATAGGATTGAAGAGACTTTGCCGGAAAATATCGAGGAAGTCATAGAATGGCTCGCAGATATTCGCGCTGAAGTTAAAGAACGCGTTGCAACCCCTGAACGTCGTAAAGTCGTCTTTGCGTCCCTCTATCATGAGACGGTCGCTCGCAAGAGACCGTTGACCCGCAACGAAATCGAAGCGATTTTAAGGCGCGTCGGCGACGTTCAGGACAAGGAAACGCGCTCTGTCGAGCGGTCGTTAGAACAGGACGCGCCAGGATGCGTGACAATCGTTGGCGCAGGGTGCGGCGACGCGTCTCTAATTACTCTTCGCGGACTCGACGCGATCAGAAAGTGCGACGCGATTCTATACGACG
>JAFZNK010000014.1 GCA_017550965.1 Thermoguttaceae bacterium | reverse complement strand
CGCAACATAGTGGCTCAAGGCTAGCCCTAAAGCTATTTCGGAGAGAACGAGCTATCTCCCAGTTTGATTAGACTTTCACTCCTCCCCACAAGTCATCCCCTCGGTTTTCAACCCAAGTGGGTTCGGTCCTCCACGCAGTATAACCCGCGCTTCAACCTGCTCATGGGTAGTTCACTGGGTTTCGCGTCTATCGCCCGCAACTTAACGCCCTGTTCAGACTCGGTTTCCCTACGGCTACGTCCCGGAAGGACTTAACCACGCTGCAAACGATAACTCGCCGGATCATTATCCAAAAGGCACGCCGTCGCTCGTTAAATCGAGCTTCGACCGCTTGTAAACGCATGGTTTCGGGTTCTTTCCCTCCCCTAAAAGGGGTTCTTTTCATCGTTCGATCGCTCTACTGTGCGCTATCGGTCGTCGGAGAGTATTTAGCCTTACGGGATGGGCCCCGCAGATTCAGCCAAGGTTTCACGTGACTCGGCCTACTCAGGATACTGCCGGAGGTTGCATGATTTCGCGTACGGGACTTTCACCCTCTGTGATTCCGCCGTTCCAAACGGATTCCGCTATCGCGCAACTTTCTAACTCTTTACGCAGTCCTACAACCCCAGTCCGAAAATCGGTCTGGTTTGGGCTACTCCGCTTTCGCTCGCCGCTACTTACGGAATCGATTTTTCTTTCTGTTCCTCTGGGTACTGAGATGTTTCAGTTCTCCAGGTTGGCCGCATGCGCCTATGGATTCAACGCATGCCAGTTCGGGAATCTACGGATCAACTCCTGTTTAACGGATACCCGTAGCTTATCGCAGTTTTCCACGCCCTTCAAAGCCTTCCGACGCCAAGACGTCCCCCATGCGCTCTTCTTCTCTTATCCCGCGTCAATCGAATATTCCATCCACTGACGCCGTTCTCTATTGTTCACGAATGTGAACCGAAGAATGTAACGTTTTCGAGTATTCTTGTCGCTCTATAAGTTTTGAACTCGTCGAATCAAAAAATTCGACCATCGACAAAATTATAGTTGTGTGTTACTACGCCACTCTTGCATCGCCTAATTGTAAAAAATCGTCGATCAAAACGCGCTTACGCTTGTCTCGATCAGGTTATCGTCAAACGACGATTTTGGGATTCTACACCGTCTTTCGTTTTCGTCAAGCGGATATTTCAAAAATTTTTTATTTTTATTTTTTCGAAGAAGGAAAGGTCGACTTTATTCGATAATTTTCGGGTTACGGGAGCGCCTCGCGCGGCGCTTTTTTAACGCGCGAACCGCCCTTTTTCAAAAAAATCGACAGCCCCTCAATCAATCAGAGCGTTTCTTCGTCGGAAACGACGTCGGGAACCTTCTTCCCTTTAACCAGCAAAAGAATCAGAACGGCGACGATCGAAACGGGGAGAACCGCCCAAATCGTGGCGCCAAAACCGACGGGCAGGAACCCGAAAACAATCGCTATCAACGCGACGTAAAGCGCGTACTCTATTTGCGTTCCAACATGTTCGAGCATGCCGCACCGCGCGCTTGTCGCCGAAAGAATCGTCGTGTCGGAAATAGGCGAGCTGTGGTCTCCAAAAATCGCTCCGGTTAAAACGGCGCTCGTCGCGACAATCAGATAGGGATAGTCGCCCGGCGCAAGCGCGTTGGCAAAAGGTATCGCCAGAGGCGTGATAATCGCCATCGTTCCATACGACGTTCCCGTGGAAAAAGAGACGATCGCCGCCAACACAAAAATCAGCGTTGGAAGTAAAAAGGCGGGGGTTCCCTCAGAAAGAGCGCCGACTAGAAACTTGGCCGTCCCAAGATGATCTTTGCCAATACAGGTGGAAAGAGTCCAGGCTAATATCAAAATCACAAAAGTAAACGTCAACGACTTGACGCCGTTAAGCCATGCGGAGACCGCCTGTTCCGTGGAAGCGCGTCCGGATACGACAATCATGACAAAAGCGACAATTCCCGCCAAGACGGCAGCTTGAAAAATGGAAATCGCGGCGTCTGCGGCGCCAAGGACGTCACGTATCGACGATGCGGAAATCGTCTCGATACTCGCGATTTTATCAGGGTCGCCGCCGGCAAAAATCGCGGCGCGTCCAGACGCGTAGAAAAAGCCAAACGCCGAAACAATCAGAACCAAAATAGGAACCAAAGCGAGCGTTATATCCCATAACCCGGACTTTCGAGACGTCTCGACGCCTTCGGCATTCTTGTCGACGTCGGCAATAAGACCGTCGCTCGCGCCGTTCATCGCTTCTTCTATCGTAACGACGTTAAGATTCATGTCGCGCAAGTATCCTTTTCGCGCAAGAATTTCCGCTTTATACATGGCGCCGAAATCGCGCAACATAATCGCGCTTAAGAAGATAAACGCAAGCATGAGCAAATTATAAAAGCGATACGGAATCGACGAGACAAAGATCGTATACGCCTGATAAGTCGAATCGAGTCCGGCGTCGACCAAACCGGCCTCAATATAAGACAATTCCGTGCCGATCCAGGTGGAAATCAACGCGATACCGGCAATAGGCGCGGCGGTCGCGTCGAGAATAAACGACAACTTTTCGCGCGATACGCGATTTCTGTCGGTAATGGGTCTGACGATCGGACCGCGAATTTGAACGTTGGCGTAGTCGTCAAAAAAGATGAACAACCCGAGAAGCCAAGCGACAATTTGCGAACTCGCGGCTCCTTTGGCCAGCCTGACGAACAATTCCGCAATAGCGCGAATTCCTCCGCTCGCGGCGAGAAGCGCGACCAATCCGCCAATTGCTCCGCACTGAAGGAGAATGCCCGCGTTGCCCGGTTTAGCGACGACTCCCATCGCTTGTTGGGTGGAAATAACAAACGCCTGTCCCAAAGCGGCGCAAGGAGCAAATTTCTGTATCGCAATCAAATAAGCTGCGGAAAAGACGCCGACAAGCAACGACACGACGACGTTTTTAGTCGCAAAGGCAAGCAGAATGGCGACAATTGGAGGAAGAATCGACCAAACGCCCGTCGGAGCCCAAAACGCAGATTCGGGAAAAGCGGTCGACGTTACCGTCGCGGCGACCAGAGAAACTACGATCAACGCGTAAAAAAAAGATCGAACAAACTTGCTCATACGACGTACGCTCCTAAGCGACTGCAAAAACGACAGAACCGCCAACTCGGCGCCCCCAAGTATAAATCGGATAAGAAAACAAGTCAACGGTCGGCAACCGTTCGTCAAAAGAGATTGAGTTGTAACGATTGAATGGATTATTGGCAAAAATTTAAAAATATGAGTAAATTTTAAACTTTTTCCCCTATAAAACTAACCAAGCCGGAAACAAGCGCCCGATAAGTCGTGAAGAAAAGGATTGTCCCTGGAAGCGCGGGCATGGAGTCGGCGTTTCTAAGTTTTTGCCCCCCTTTTAAAAGGCAAAAGAAATGAAAAGGATTTTATTTCTCGCGGCCCTATTGGGCGCGACCACTTTGAGCGGCGCGTCGTTTGGATACGACGTCTTCCATACGATCCCCGGTACGGAAGGCCCAGCTCCCGTTCAAAGCGCGGCGCCGGTCTATGACGATTATTACGAAGTCGGCGCCTTTGCAGAAGCGGACGAAGTCGACCGCTTCATCAGCGGAAGCGTCGTCGGAGGATGGTGCGACGGTTTCCTGCAGGACGGCAGCCGATGGAACATGTACCAGGCGTGGCTGTCGAGCGAAAAGACGGTCGATCCCAACATGGGCTTTGATCTTGGCTATCGCGTCGACGCGCTCTTCGGCACAAACATTCTTCAGTCGTCCGACGGATTCGACGGCAAATGGGGAGTGAGCGACGACGGCTACGGCGCGTCGATTTATCAGGCGTACGGCCAACTCGGATTGGGCAAATTGTCGTTGAAAGCCGGTAAACTCGGCACGACGATCGGATTCGAAAGCGTCGACGCTTCGCAAAATAATTTCAACACCCACTCTTACATGTTCAATCACGAACCGACGACGCACACGGGCGGTTTGTTCACGCTCCAGGCGACCGACACGTTCAATATTGACGTAGGTCTCGTCTCGGGCATAGACAACAGCTTCGCCAACCGTCGCGGCGACTCTGGTTTTCTCTTTGGAGCCGGTTGGCAAATCGCCGAAAACGTCAATTTGTCCTACGCGGGAGAATTGTCTCAAATCCACAGCGAACTCGGCGAAAACCGTTTGGGAACAGCGTGGGGATATTACGATTTATGGGATCAACCGATCGGAGATAGCGACGAATATCTCCAGACGGTTACGGCTACCGTCGATTTCACCGATAGATTCAGCTATTCGCTTGCGTCGAACTACGGGACGATGTCGGCTCGAGACGTTCACGACAATCTTTACAGTCAGTTTGGCGTGGCTAATTACTTCTCGTACGCGCTGACTCCCTGTTTAACGCTCGCGGCGCGCTATGAATACTACACCCAATGGCTCGACGACGCCGCTATTGGCCCGGACGGCGAAGTGAAACAAGTTTGTCACGACGTTTCGTTCGCCATGGTGTATCGCCCGTTCGAACACTTCTTCATCCTGCCTGAAGCCCGATACGACTGGATCGAAACCGGCGACATTAAAAATAAAATTACCGACAAAGAAGACGGATTCACCGGATCGGTCTCCTGCGGTTTCACCTTCTAGCGTCTAAGGCTAAAAGAAAACTCAACGAGCCGCTTAAGAACAAATTGTCGTTCTTAAGCGGCTCGTTTAATATGGTCGACGAATCACGACTAGCGCTTAACGTCTGTCTCGAATTCCTCCGGCCTCAATTTGAGCGCTCGTTAACGTTCCCCACCTTCCCGCTTTAGACACATATTGAGGGATGGCGGCAAATTTAAAGAAGTTAATTTCCGGCTTGTTGGATTCTCTTAACGAATCTTCCAATTTCTTGTCAGGATCGTATTCGACGTTCCTCGGACCCGTAGTCTCCTGTCCAAAACTCCAAAGTTCTTTATTCCCGTCGGAAATGGACAACGATTCCTCGAAAACTTTTAGCTTGATCGTTCCCAACGCCTGACCGCTACCCGGCAAAGGCACGGGCAAGCGTCCAATCGTACGACGCGTTCCATAGACGGTTTCTTCCTCTCGCTTCGTGTCGACGCAACTCGCTTTCAACACATACTTCGACTTCGGATCGTATTTCATTCCGTTCCTGACCAGAGCTTCCTCAAGGAAAGATTGAACTTCCGATTCGTTAAGGAGTCCGTGAAGGTCAAGTTTAATCGAAAACCCCATGCCGGGATAAACGGAAAACATCTTTTCGACGTCAAGATTTTTAATTAGTTCGGCAGCCTTGGGATGCGGAAGCTTATAGCCGACGAGCGCGGCTTCGTTGCCAATTCCTCTGCAAACGCACCAGGTCAAGCCGCCATAGTACAAAACGGAGTCGAGATCGTTCGCAATATTGTCGTAAGTGCAAACAGGCAGACCGGAAGCGACGTCGTATAGATCGTGGTCGATTATTATCGAATTCTCGTCGGTCCAAACGGGAGAATGAGTGGTAAAGCGACCGGGAAAACCGCCTTTGCACTTCCCCGTAGTCAAATCAAAGATAAAAACTTTTGAACTGGCTCTAACGGCTATTCGATCGCCTTTTGGGGAATACGCGCAGCGCATTTCAAACAGGCTGCTGAATTCGTCCTCGGAAGCGTCGGCGGTCGAAAAATCCAACGCGCCTAACGGGTCGCCGTTGGAAGCGTCGTAAAAAGAAACGCCGTCTTTGGTCGAAACGTAAAAAAACTTCCGAGACGGATCGAGTTTGCAGTCGCCGCCTCCTTTAAGCGAATACTCCGCCTTGCACGAGGTAAGATTCCAGAGCGTAACGGAATCTCCTTTTATAAGCAAAAGAACGCGCTCGTTATCGACCCATTGAACAGACTCAAGTTCTTTAACAGCGTAAATATCGGGACGTTTCTCGTCCAAAGCGGGGCAAAACAACGCGCAGGGTTTAAATTCTCCCTTTGAAGAAAAGGAATCAAGCGCAAAGATCGCTACCAACGCTTTTTTGGCGAAACCGCCTGATTCCGGCTTAAGCCCCATAATTGCGGCGATATACTTGCCGTCGGGCGAGACGCTCTGGAAAAGAACGTCGACTCCGCCGGGGGCTTCGGCGATCTCGCTCGCGCCCTTGCTTACGTCGCAACGTTCCAAATAATTCTTCGTTTTATCCAAAGTACCGACGTTGTAGCTAAGATAGAAAGTCGAGGAGTCGGCGTCCGGTCCTATCAAATTAAGATTGTGCGCGTACGATTCAACACGATCTTTATTGCAAACCGGAACGGAACGAACCGTTCCGACGTCCTTTGCCGTCGACGTCGACGGTTCCAGTTTCCAGGAAGCGCTCGACGTCAGAAACATCGGTTGAACGCCGCTTTGATCGCCAAGATAAACGGGCGTCGGACACGTCGCAAAACGATGCGTCTTTCCCTTAATCCGAAAAGAACCCGACGAGGTTTGAGCGTCCCCGGAATCGGAGACTTCGTCCAAAACGCCGCCGGCAAAGGGATCTTCGTCAAGCGACGCGATATACGCCTGATCCTCTTCGCTTAATTTCGTCAGCGGCAATTTGACGACGCGATTATCCGTTTTGCGTAGCGACACGTTTTTTTCGTCGTGCGAAACCAGCGTCGCCTGAACTTTGAATTTTCCCGTCGAATCGGTCCATTCCCGCACGTCGTCTTCCGCAGCGCGCGCGACGCCCCCCAAGCCAATCCGGAATTCGGAACGGAGACTGAACGTTCCGGATAATAACGTAAGAAAGGCGAACGCGCCCAACAAAAAGCCAACGCGTTTAACAAAGATTTTTTTATCGTCCATTTCAGTCTCCTTTTCGAAAAACAAAAAGCCGCGTTTTAAACGAACTCTCCCGCGAGGATTATAAACGTTTAAAACGCGACTTTCAAGCTTTTAACAGGAAAAACGCTACTCGTTTTGCGGTTCCTGCGCGTCCTTTCCCCAAATAACCTCGTCGACGGAAGAAGACTCTGAAAACAGCCCGACCGCGCCGGAAACAACGCCAACTCCGTAAAGACCGACGTGTTCGGTTACGACGGCGTCCGGTTTCTCTTTGAGATTCTTGAAGAGTTCGCGACAACTCGCCAAATCCAATTCCGCGTCGGGACGCATCCACTCAACCGGAGTCCTTCGTTCGACGACAAGCGCCTGTCTGAACGTGTCGACGTCGACGCGATCGCAAAGTTCGAGCAGGTTCTTGCCGAGACCGGAATCGTCAAACAGACCGTCGGCGTCGAGAACGACGGAATAAGACGCTTTGTCGTTTCCGCACTCCCGGCCAATCGGACATTGAAAAACCCTGGGAGCCTGGTCGTGAAATCGCCGGTTGTATTCGGAATCCCACGGCTCGTCCAGTTTAATTTTATTGAAAAGCGCTTTTTCCGCCTCGCCAAGATAGGGGAGAATGAGAACGCGCCAACTGTGCGACGGAACCCCGTTTTCATCGACGGTAAACGCGGGGGGAAGCGTCCCGTTCTCCGCCTGGTATCGAAGGAGCGCGCTCGTCAACTTACGAATTCGCAAAGCGCAAGCATTTTCGCGATAAAGCAAAATGGCAAAATCGACGTTTGGAAGAAAACCTTCCGACTCGCACGAACAAAACCAGCGCAAAGCGTCTTGTTTTTCTTTGCGTTTTTCGCGATGAACGTCGACGCCTTTCTCCTTCAGCGCGGCTTCTAATTCTTTTGAAGTCGGAGGGGCGGTTCGAGGCGGCCCCGATCGGCGCTTGATCGACTTGCCGTCGACTTTGGGAACCTCGCTTCTCCACAACTCTTCAAACGTTCTCAGAAACAGCGCGTCGTCGTAAGCTCCGCGAATTAAAACGAAACGCTTGGCAAAGAACTTGCGAACGCTTCCGAACCACGATTCGTCTCGCGACGATTTTCCCCACTTCCAAACGCCGCCCTGACGCCGAAAATTCGCCACGCTTTGCATATTCCATAACGCGACAAGTTTCGCCATGTCAAGCGATTCGACGGCGTTCGCTTTGAGATCAAAATCGCCGAACGTCTCGTCCCAAACTTGTTCCCAACGCGCCCAATCTTCCGCGGCGGGAAGCGTTTCATTCCTGCCGAAAATCGCGAACGCTTCGGCGTTTCTCAAAACAGAGGCGCCGGCGACGTAATCTCTGAGACTTCGATTGTTCGATTCCAGAAGCGCTTTGGCGATGAGCAAACACGTTTTCAAATCGTCGATAGCGGCGGAATAATCGCCTTTTCCCAAGCGATAATTAGCGCGAATCATAAAGAGATTGGCGGCGGCGCGAATGTGGTCGACGCAACGAATCGTCGGAATCCTAGGAAAACCGTTGGGATCGTCGTTCAACACAAACATTTTCCAAATATTGAACGTCGGACGTCGAAACGCTTCCTCATAGACGGCGAAGACGTCGTCGTTTTCGTCAAACCATTGCGCCGGAACAGGATAGTCGTCGCTTGTCCACGGCTTGTTAATTAAGACGCCGCAACATTCCCTCGCTTTTTCCCTGGCGATTCTGCCGATTTGTTCTTCGCCGTCTTCCCAATAACGCGCGTTCGTCGAGTTTTCGTCGGAACTATCGAGGAGCGGTTCGGTTCCGGAGAGGCCGTTTTTTACCAAAAAAGATTCCAGATCAAGCCTGTTGTAAAAAGTCGGAGCGACGTTTGGATCAAGATCGAACGCTTCGCAAACGGGAGTCCAACAATTTTCGAACCATTCGCTCGCTTGTTGATCGTCGGCAAAATCGCCCCAAGAGCCTCGACGATTCTCCAAGCCAAACGCGTCGGGACCAAAACTCTGCAGAACGAGACGCCAGCCGTTTTCGTCGTTCGTCAAAACGTTTTCCTGACGTTTCTTGTCGTACAACTCCTTGAAGTCGAGCCCTATTCCGCTGAGATAATCGGGCTCCGAGTCGGCGGTCGACGGACTGACGATCATTAACGGTTTATCGCGCATTCTCGCGTAAACAGACGCGACAATCGTCGCCAGGACGACGATTGTCGCAATTCTAAACGCTCTTGTGCGATAAAACTTTTTCCAACTTCCATTCATATCAACGTCCTTATTGCTCGTCCGTAAAAAGGTCGCCCGCCGTTACGAGGCGTCGTTAAAAACGCAGATTCGATCTTTCAAAACGACCTTTGCCGCGCGCTTCCCCGCCCATAATTATTACCGCTTCTTTTTCGACGTCAATCTAAACTCGCCCAAATGTCAACTTTGCAACTATCCCATGTCGAAACAAACGTTACAAATTAACGATTTTTTGGAAATTCCCCATCTTCAATCGTTTAATTTCATTCGGCGAAGCCGAGTCGCCGGCGTCATTTGTCGTCTTCAGCGTCGTCAGGAAGAGGAACGCCGGAAACATAACGGTCAAAGACGCAATCTTCCGCTCCGTACGTCGCAAAGAAAGAAACAGAACCGTCCGCGCGACCGACGTTTATTCCGCCGCTATGTCCACTGTCGGGATCCTTGTCCAACGCGGCGACGTTTTCGCGAAACGATTGCGCGTTCAACTCCTCGTCGGGCTTCATCCAACAAATCGGCTGATCTCGTTCCACTATCAGAGCCTGACTGTTCGTTTCAACGCCTTCGCGTTTGCGCAACGCTCTCAAATCTTTGCCGACGCCGGACGCGTCGAAGAGCGCGTCGTCTCCAAGGATGACCGAATAAGTCGTCAAACCTTCACCGCGCTTTTTGTTCGACAGGCATTGAAAAACTTTCGGCGAACGGGCGTGGAACTGTTTGTTGTAATCCGAATCCCAAGGTTCGTCTAATCGAATTTGCTCGTATAACGCCTTATTGTCTTCCCCAAGATAAGGCAAAATGAGAACGCGCCAACTTTGCAACGGCGTTCCTTCCGCGTCGACGGTAAAAGCGGGCGGGAGCGTTCCATGTTCGGCTTGATATCTAAGAAGCGCAATTGTCAATAGTTTCATATTGACGACGCAATCGGCGCGTTCGTCCGCCTGACCAAACGCCTCGGTTGCAGGTCCCAACAGGAGAAACAGGCTCTTCGCCAAATTCTCTTCTCGGGATTTCGGCCGATAAGACGACCGCCATTTCCTTATGTCAACCTTCTTGTCGACAATGAGTTCGTTCCATAATCTTTCCATTTCCGCCATGTAGAGGCCGTCGTTAAACGAACCGCGAAAAAGCAGAATCCTGTCCAAAATGGAAAAGCCGTTTTCCTTAGAATCGTCGGAATCTGAGGACAACTGATGGAGACATTTCTTTAACGAACCGTTTCGCAAGAGTTCGGGCATTTCCTGCGACGTTGGAAGGAAAAGAATATCGCGTTCGCCTTTCAACGCGTTTCGAGTCGCCTCTTTAAAATCCAATTTGCCAAAATAATCGTTCCACACGTCGTTCAAACGAGCGTAGTCTTCCGTCGTCGGTTCAACGCCGGACGCGCCGCCGTCAAGTTTCACATCCGCTGCGATTCCCATAATTGCAACGCCGACAAGCGCGCTAACCAACGTTTTGTCCTCGCGGTTGACAAAAAAAGACTTCGCAAGAAGAACGGTCGATTCAACGTCGTCGATCGCTCCGGAAAAATCGCCGGTTCCAATTCGATAATTAGCTCGAATTTTAAATTTTCTGGCAAATTCGCGAGAAAATTGAACGTCGGGCAAAAGCATGCCGAGCCAACCGCATTGGTAATCGGGAACAATGTGCCAACATGCGAAACGAGGCGACCGAACCGCTTTTGATAAGACGTCGTACAAGTCCGTGTTTTCCTCAATCCAACGCGCGGCGACCGGACAGTCGTCTTTCGTCCAGGGCTTGTCCAAAAGGCGTTGATACCCCTCGATTACCTGTTGAGAACTAAGGCGCCCTATTTTTTCTTCGTAGTCCTCCCAATACCGCTCCCGATCGTTCCGGATCCCCTCGGCGGATTCCGAATCGGAAAATTCCGGCTCCTCGCCGGTAATTCCATTTTTGATCAGATACCTGTATAAATCCAAACGCGTCAAAAAAGTCGGCGGAGCGTTCGGATCGATTCCGAACTTTTCGCAAACAGGCGTCCAATAGTCGTTAAACCAACGCTCTGTCGAAAGCTGATCCCACGGCGTTCTAGTCGCAAGATACTCTTGTTCAAGAGCCAAAGGCCCCAACGCCTGTAAAATCAGTTTCCACCCGTTTTCATCCGCGGGCAAAAGACTCGCCTCCTGACGCAATTCAAATCGTCGTCGGAAATCGACTCCGACGCCATGGGCGTAATCGGGCTCCGCGTCGACCGAATCGACGGGAGGAATCGTCAACGGTTTATCGTTACGCTTTAAAACGGCGTACCTCACGCAAATCGCGACAATAACCGAAAGACAGGCAAGCCAAAACGCCTTCTTTTCGTAAAAACGTCGCTTTCGACTCTTGGCGTCGTCAGAATCTGCCATTTTGTCCCTTTTCTGTTAAAAGTCCAATTCGGAAACTGATTCGGCTCAACGTTTTTGAGCGCGATAAATTTTGACGTCGTCAAAACTGACGACTTCGTCTTCGCTTCCGGACGCAGATAAGAGCAGGACCAAATAGCAGGCGTCGTTTGGAACGACGGCGAAGCCCGTTAATTCGACGTAGCCCGATTCGTCCGGTTGCGCGTCAAAGTCCGGATAGACCATCACGTCGAGCGTTTGAGAGACCCAATTATGCCGATCGCCCTGCCAGCGAACGCGGAAATTGCCAAAACTCTCGCCCGTGGCTTTTACCTTGCCTGTAACGAGAAACGTCTCGCCGGGTTTCGCCTCGACGCTCTGAATGAAACATCCGTTTTGCGCGCCCTCAATGACGGCGGCGCCGTCGACCGCTTTAAATTCGCCCGTCGGATGCGTTTCGATCTGCCAAAAACTCCAGGACGCGGGCATTCCGTTTGCGTCAACGTCGGAAAAACCGCCGTTTACGCAAAGATTCTCGGCGTTGGGATCGCTAAGAACGCTTTCTTGAACGCTCTTGAGCTCGTAAGCGGGATCCGCCAATCCAAAAATACGATCGGTAAGACCGGGCAACGCTTCTTCCCACGACGTCCAATCGTCGTTTGATTTAGCGTTTTCCGGAGTCCACCATCGTTTCTGTTCGCCGTAAACCCAGACGTATTCGTCGGAAGCCGCCAGAGCGGATCGAAGATTCGCGACAAGTCGATCAAGTCGCGTTTCACCCGGTTCCGCTCCGCGATAAAACGCCGATCCTTCCGGATTGGAATACATGTCGAGGTAAAAACCAAATCCGGCTTGAACCTGCGATCGATATTTTTTACGGTTTTCAGGAGACACAAGGCGAACGGCCGGTCCTGTCGCAAGGAGCATGTCGCATGCCGCGCGATCGTACTGAGCGGAACCGTTCATGTAATATCCGTTCTCGCATCCGTCGACGAGGGTCGTTTCCGGCGCGACCGCGTCGAGCATGCCGTCGATAAACGAGGGAAGCAGACCGTAACCGCCCCGACGTAACGTCAGGTCGGGATATTCGCTTCGCCCGGCGTCGGCGTTGACCGAATTCATCCACAAGCAAAGAACGACGACGTCGGGATACTCTTTACAAATCGCTTCGCACATTTCCGCGCCGCGTTGACGAGCGATCTGTTTCGACTCTTCAAAAGAACGCCCCGTCGAAGGATCATGCTTGAACATCTCCGCGCCGTACGACTCAAAGTCAAAGCACAGCCCGCCTTTCGTTTCGCGAGCGACCCACGCGCAAATCGCGGCTTTTTCGCAGACGTTTTTCCAACTCTCTTCATCCGCCCAGTCGAACGGAGTCGGGTAGAAGTTTATGCGAATGAAGTTGTTTTGATAACGCTGGAAATCGCATGACTCAAGATCGCGCACGCACGATTCAAACCATTCTTTTTTCCAGGGTTCGGACGTAAAGAGCGACTGGCTCGCCACGCCGTTCCCCTCGTCGTTTTTGGCGGTCAAGTCGTAGATTATTCCGTCAAACGGAGCGTCCTTCTCCATTTCCTGCCAATGTTCGCGAATATACCCCGTCGTTGGAATATCCCATCCAAGTTCGATAAGTTTCTTTTTAGGCGCGTCTTGCGCAAAGGCGCATAAAGCCGTCGAGACGATAACAGCAACGCTGAGAAAAACACGCGCAATTCTCATTTGAAGTCTCCTAAAAGTTATGAACAAACGATTCCTAAACATACGTTGATTTTAAAAACGACTAGCGAATCTTGTTGAGCAAATTACGCAACAGCCGTTCGGCTAGCGGGTCGGGCAACGACTCCTGAATAAGCCAGGTTGAGAAGATCGCTCGTCCCTTCCCCATTTTCCATTCCGCCATCGACAAACCGCCCTGATATCCCATTTGCGTGTTAAAACCGCCGGCGATCGCGACGTCGGGAGCAGGATTTTGATCTCTGAACGTAAGCGACGGAACGACTTCCCGGTAATAAACGTAATCGACCGCGCCGCCCGACTCCAGCCCGTCAAAAGCGGAATCGTGCCTGTTCCAGTCGTCTTTATGATAGAGCCACGCCTGCATTCTCTCGACTTGTCCTTTTTGTTCAAAGGGCAAATAGCGCGTAAAATCGCCGTTTTCTTCAAAAACGTCCAGCGACAGAAAAACGACGTTCACGCCCGAACGAACATAATCGAAAAGTCGCGCGAATTCCGCGTCGTTTTTGCGATTCGACGTTTTTCCGACCAGAATCCGATCCCCGGACTCGGGAACGACCGTCTGTCCGTCGGCGCAAGTAAACGGCTCCGCGGAAATCCCCGCTCCGGCAAGTTTTCCAAGCAGGTCTTCGTCGTCGCCCCAGACGTAAATCTTGCCGTCTCCGACGTCGGGAAATTCGGCGCGATCAAAAGCAAAGAATCGTTGGACGCCAATCGCCGCGCCGCCCTGTTGAATCTCCGCAAAGAAACGACATTCCCCCGTCGCGACGCCTTCGGGAATCGCAATTTCTTCGGAAAAAACGGGAATCGTCATCGGATTCTCCTTGCCGTCTTCCGGCTCGGGAATCGTCATAACGCGCGTTTCGTCAAAGATCCGTTCGTTGTTCGGTCCGACCACGACGTAGCGGACGGGATAATTTCCCGGCTTTAGAACGTCTTCGTTCACTAGAACGGCGTCCGCGCGGATTTTACCGCCGACGGGGACGTGCGCGGGCTCGACGAAAGCGCAAAAGCGCAACGGCGAGAAAACGTCCGCCAACGCGTCGACAGCGCCAGGCTTTAATTCGCGGAAGATCGTCGTGAGACCTTCTCCGGAAATTCCCTGATCGTGCGTTCCCGTAACGCTGTGAGCGATCACGTTTGCGTTCGCGCGAATCGCGTTGATTCCAAGTCGGCGTTGTTCCGCCATCAGGTCGATCGCCTGACGGAAGAAATCCTCCTGAGTCGCGAAGACTTCGTCGAGCTTCCACGCGTTCCAGTCCGCGTTGAAACGGTCGTATCGCCAACGATAATGTTTCGCGTCGGCCGCGTCGGTCGCTCCGTATTGCTCGTAGTATCGCGTCAGGCGGAAAAGATCGACCGCGCTTCCTATGCCGTATTCTGACAAAAAGACCGGCAGACCGTCTTTTTCATGCGTTCTCAACTCGTTAATCACCGGGGCGGTATGAGGAACCTGCTTGTAAGGATGCGTGTCGGCAAGTCCGCCTTGCCATTCGGACGAACCGGGGTTGGCAAAACGACCGATTGGCTCAAACGAAAGTTTTTCCTGACCCAGATCGAAAAGATTGAACGCGTCCATGTCTGGTTTCGCTCCTCCGGGTAGCCAACCGTAAGACCAGACGCCGTTGGGGTTGCGTTCGAAGGAGTAGTCGGCGGTAACGTCGGAAACGGTTCCGTCGGGGGCGTACATCTTCATATCGATCGCCGTCGTGTCGCCGGTTCCGGTTCCGTCGCCAATCCCGACGACGACGTATAGCGACTCCCCTTTTCGGAACGTAAAGAGTTCTTTGTCAAGTAGTTTCAAAACGCTCTTGTCCGACTCTATTCCAAGTTGATCCGACGTCGCCAGAGCGATCAACTTTTCCCAGCCGTTGAGGTTGAGATAGCCAGTCCAGAGTTCGGAACGAGAACCGTCCAATTCTTCCTTGATCAAATGAATATCGACGTTCGCGACCCCGTCGACGACGACGTCGGTAAATCGGGCGAAGAAATCGTACGCCCCGTCCTGCGGCGCCGTCCATTTAAGCGCGCAGTACTCAAGAGAGACGTCGCCCGGATGGAGAAAAACGGTGTTGTCAAACCACCTCGTGCCGTCGAAAACGAACGTTTCGCCCGACTGGTTCTTCACGATTCCCGGCATAATCGTCGAGTTTTTCCGACGCCAAATCGCATAATCGGCTTTTGTCGACGTCGCGCTCGAAAAAGGATCGAAACTTCCGCTGTTTAAAAAGACGAGACGATCGGGGTCGAGTTCGCGAACTTTGGGGAGAAGCGACGCCGCCTGAAGGATCAGAGGAACGTCCATTGTTTCGTTAAGAAGCCCCCACGCGACGACGCTCGGATGATTCCAGTCGCGTCGTATCATGCCGAGCGTCTGCTCCTCGTAGCGTCGCGGACGTTCGGGACACGCGCCGTAACACCAACCGGCGAGACACTCGTTGTAGACGAGAAAACCGATTCGGTCGCAGAGATCGAGCTGGAAACGGCGCGGCAATCCGGCGATATAGCGGATCATATTGAATCCCATCGTCTTGCAGGTAATTATGTCTTTGCGGTAGAGGTCGGGATCAAGCGGGACGCGATGCGTAATCGGCGAGTCGCTGCCGGAATGAGAGCATTTTACGTAAATACGCTTGCCGTTGAGACGGAAATAGCCGTTTTCAAAGCGAAAATCGCGGAAACCGCACGTCGCCGCGCGACGATCGAGCCCGGAGCCGTCGCCTGAAACAAGTTCGGAAGACACGGAATACAAATTGGGGTCGTTCAAATTCCACAACTTGAAATCGGGAACAATCAGACGACCGACAAGTTGCGATACGCCCGGTTTCGCCTCCGCCTTAAATTCGGCGGGGCGCGTAAATTCTCCCCCGTCGCAGGAAACGGCGGTTAGGCGCAACGCGCCGCGCCAGATCGCGTCGGACGCGTTTTCGACCGAGACGCGCGCTTCGATTTCGCCGGTCTTCCAATTCGGAATCAAATGAAGATCGGCGACGCGAACGCTTGGCGCGACGAGCAGTTCGACGGAATCGACCAGTCCGCCCGACGCGTACCCGCAACCGGGCGTTATGGCGTTCGTGTTGTTGCGTCGCGGAATATTAGCCATGGAAATTCCGTCAATCGGCTCGTCGGCGGCGTTTAAGACGCGAACAGAAAGTCGATTCGACTCCCCGACGGGTTTAAGCGCGTCGGTCGCGTCCAGTTCAAAAGCCGCTTCGCCCCCTTCGTGCCAACCGAGATACGTTCCGTTAAGCCATACGTCGGCGCGATACTCCGCCTGCCAAAAACGCAGGAGAGCCCGACCGTCGGCGTTACGATTCTCGGGCGTAACGAAGTCGCGCTCGTACCAGACGACGCCGTGATATTCGCGAAAGACTTCCTGCAACACGCCCGGCACGGAAACTTCCGACGTTTCGCCGCTCTCGGCAAGGG
>JAFZNK010000144.1 GCA_017550965.1 Thermoguttaceae bacterium | reverse complement strand
TATGAACGTCTGCATATAGCGTCGTCAACTTCAATCATTACGCCAAGCGAATTCAAGCGACCCGATTCTCAACTTTCAGATCGAAGGAGCGGATTGAGTACGTTCGGATTTTTTGCCAAAAAGCAAACTACAAAAGTTTCGTAACGAGGCGTTCATGATCATTTCCTTCCATGAAACTGAGTTCTGACGCAAAGCTCGCGCTTTATGTCTAAAAAACATACAAACTCAGGGGAAGACTAACGCACGAAACATCAGGAGTAGTAGCAGAAGAAGAATCAATGGAGGAAAAATTAACGTCTTCCCCAAATTACAACCACAGCCTTGCGTCCGCGACCGTTGACGGTATTGTAGCGGAGGGAAAAGTCGACGTCAAGGAAAGTTCAGAAAATTTTATATTTTTCTCTAAAAAGATTATTGAGAAGCTCCAACGCTCGACAATTTACGAGAGCCGGGCTCCGCGTTGGTTGAGAAATCCTGCGTTTTGGCGTCGCGTTGTTTGGGGAGAACGAAGTCGACGCGCCGCTTCAGGAGACGAGCCGCCGCCCGAAGGCGGCGGGTTCGTTGATTTTGGCGCCGCGTTGTTTACAGAGTCCCACGTTTTGGCGTCGCCTCATTCATGCAACCCGCTCGCACGGCGAGCGGCTCGGACACGCGTTTGGGCGTCGCGTTGTTTGTGAAAACGAAGTGGACGCGACGCCACAAGAATCGAGCCGCTTCCTGTAGGAAACGGGTTCGTAGATTTTGGCGCCGCGCTGTTTGGAGAATTTTGTGTTTTTGCGTCGCGTTGGTTGTGGAAAATGGAATCGACGGATATTCGTTAATCAACGCGGCCTGCGGCATACGCGCGACGAGGGCGCGCTTCTGCCTGCGGCTCCGTCTTTCGTTTGGTCGTCGCGTTGCGTTGGTCGGAAAATCATTAAATCAACGCGTCGCCTCGTTTGCCTGCAGCGTCCGGCGGACTTCGCCGCCTACCGCTTGCGGCTCTTATACGCGAGCGACCGTCGGGAGCGATTCATTCGGCCTCGCGCGGAAGCGCGAACCGCCAGTCCGGCTTCGGACCGCCGCGTTGTTTGCCGTCGGACCGATTGTCTAATCTTCCCGAACCTGCCGCGCTCTAAGAACAAACGAGTCGGTTCCAATCGCCTGACACGCGGCGATAATTTTTTGCACGAACCCGGTCTCGGCGTCGCGATCGCCGCGAATGACGATCGTCACGTCGTTCGGCTGGATTTTTCGAATCGTCTCGCGCCAGCGAAGTTCTTCGCCAAGCGTCTTGCCAAACGACGTCGCGCGATAGTCGCCGCTCTCGATTCCGCAGGAAATCGATCCGACGATAATCGTGTTGTCCGCGAGCGCCTGCACGGTGATCTGTTCCGCTTCCGCAACCTCCGGCGGCTGCGCCAACTCGCTCAGCGGCAACGCGATCTCTTCGTGCTGTTCCGCCTGAGAAAAGTTCATGACCAGCGTAAAGAACGAAATGAGAAGGAACACGACGTCGATCATCGACGTCATGTTGATTTCGGCGGCCTTCAAACGGGATAGAACGCGTCCTCGCTTCATCTTAAGCCTCCGTCAGTTTTTCGGAGCTTCGACGTTCGAGAATCGGCCCATGTAATTGTCGCTCACCACCGACACGTCCAGAATAAATCGCGCGAGTCTGTTCTTCAAAATATCGAACGCGGCGAGCGCCGGAAGCGCGATCGCCAGACCCAGCTCGGTCGTAAAGAGCGCCGTCGCAATACCTTCGGCAAGTTTCTGCGGAGAAGGAGCCGCGCCCCCCGCCGCAATAGCCTGGAACGACGCGATCATGCCCACGACGGTGCCGAACAGCCCGATCATCGGCGCGAGGTTCCCAATAAGCGCAAGATAGCCGAGCTGGTGTTCCAGGCGCATCGCCTCTTCCTGTTCGACGTCCTGCATCGCCTGCGTCGCCTTTTCAAACCCCGACGGCATGCGCGAAAGGCCCGTCGAAAGGACTTTGCCAAGAAGCGACTCGTCGTCTTTGGCCAGCTCGTACGCTTCCTGGAACTTGTTTTCGTCGAGCAGTTCGCCAAATTGTTGCGTCAATTCCTCGGGGCAAATCACCGAACGGCGCAACGACACGATATTCATGACGATCAGCGCGACCATCGACAGCGACAACAGCGAGAAGACGAGCGTAAAGAACCACCCGAGCGCGTGAAACATCCACGAAAGATAGTTCTGGCTCTTGACCTGCTCTTCGCCCCCGGAGGCGCCTGCCGTCGCGCCCGCGTCGGGCGCGGCTCCGTCCCCCGCGTCGGCGGCGGGCTCGGCGGGAGCGGCCGCGGCGGGCTCTCCCTCGTCGAAGTTAAAGAGGTCGTCTTGCGCGCGCGCCGACGAAGAGCTTAACGCAAACGCGACGACGCAAAACGCGACAAACGCGACCAGCGCGCCGACGCGCTTTTGGATACGCAACGATTCTAACGTACGTTCGACAACAATCATTTTCTCTACTACTCTTCCTACGGCGACGCGGCCAAAAACGCCGCGATAAAAACCTCAAAAAACCGTTCGGACGCGACTCCGCGTCCAAACCTGTTATATCATAGCAAATATTTCGTCGGCGTCCAGTTGACGCGCGTCAGTCCCAATCGACGTTAAATCGTTCCTGAAGAAGTTGCCGCGTCTCGCGCGCGCGATCGCGCCTGCCGAGTTTTTCCCAAAGCGGAACGAGCGCTTTGAGTGCCTTGACGCGCTCGGCGCGCGCGGCGGGATAGAGCAAGTCGACGTGCAAATACGCCACGACCGCCTCTTCCGCGCGCCCGGCGTCCGCGTAGACGCGCCCCAACGCGTTGTAGACGACCGCCTGCTGCATCGTCGCGCCGTTGGGCGTCGCCGCAAGGAGCCCTTCGAGCGTTTTGAGCGCGCCGTCGTAGTCTTTTTGTCGCGCGAGCGCGTCGGCCAGGCCGATTTTCGCGGTCGTTCTCGCGCCAAGCCCTTCGAGCTGCGCGTCGAGCGCGTCCATGTCGGCGACTTCCGTAAAGAGCGCTTTCGCCTCGTCAAGATTGTTCGTTTCCAAAGCGGCGCGCGCGCGGCCGACTTTGCCGATCGCCTTGACGGACTCCGACTTCGCCGCGTCAAGTTCGGCGTAGTATTTTTCGGCGGCGGACCAGTCGCCGCTCGCCGACGCGGCGTCTCCAAGGAGCGCGAACGCGTCGAAGCGACGGTAATGCTCCGGCGCGCTTTCGATAAATTTCGCGACTTTGTCCGACGCGTTTTTCAGGTCGCCCGCGCCGGACAGAGCCTGTTTCATCGTCGCGTAAACGCGATTCCACTCGATCTCCTGCGCGATCATGTCGGTTTTGACGTCCCCTTCTTCGATCGCGTCGATTCTGTCGAGCGCTTCTTCGTAGTTCCCGACCTGAATTTCGACGCGCGCCGCGCCAAGTTCGAGCGGCTCGGCGTCAAATTGGAGCCAGATTATTTGTTCCGAACGCAACGCGACCGTTTTCTTCTCGTCTTTAGCGTCGTACGTGAACGACACGCCGTCGCGCGTGAATTTTTCGATCGCGCCCGCGCGCGTCCCTTCTTCGTATTCGCCGGTCTCTTTGTCGCGGGAGACGTATCGAACCAGATCCGCGCTCGCGACGTTCGACGCCAACGCGACGATCGACAGGACGAAAAGAAACGCCGCGCGATTAATTAAATTGCTCATTGAGTCGTTTTCCTTTCGTAGTCGTTATTTGTCCGCCGCGTCGATACTAACCGTTTCGCGCAAACTCCGGGGATTCTTTTCCCCCCGGAATTTCTGGAAATTCTTATACGCGGAATCGAATTTGGAGAAGACGGCGGGGCCGCCGAGGTCCGGATGCGTCTGATAGAGACGCTCGAGATCGCTTTCGGCGTCTTTCGCCTGCTGAATCTGCTCCTCTTTGTCTTTCAGGCGCCGCAAATACAGGAACCGACATCGCGTCTTCGCAAGATAAGCGTCGTAGAAAACCTCTTTAAGACGAACGTCCTTGTCGATAGAAGGAGCGACGCGCCTGGCAATACCGTTCCAGCCCCAGACGTAATTTTTGCCTTTGGCGTCGGGGGCGGCGCCGACAATCGCGGTAATATAGTATTTCGACTCTTTACGGCCCCAATCCTGAAATATTCGCGCCGCTTCAATTTGAACGTCAAGATTCTCGCGATTGTCCTTAATCGTGTTCTTCAACGTTTCAAACGCTTTTTGATATTGGCCCGCGCCGCGAAGACATTCGACCATTTTCACGTTGATCGCAAGTCGCGCGTTCGCGCCGGGCGCGAACGAAGGATCGGCGTCGATCTTCTTTAAAATCGTTTGATACGTCTTGCCCGCGACGCTGAAATAGCCGAGCGCTTCTTTGGAAGGATCGCTCATGGAGCTCTTAAGTCCGTTTCCAAGAGCAAGATACGTGTCCGCGACCCAACGTAGGGAATTGTAATTGTTCCCCTGATCGCGTTCGGAAACGCGTTTCAAAAACGTCTCGAACCCCTTGGCGAGCACGTTGAGTTCCGCCGCTTTCGCTTCGTCTCCGGATTCCGCCTCTTCTTTAAGCGCCTCCATGCGATCTTCAAGCCGTTTGCCAAGCCGAATGTAAACGCCGGTCAACTTCCCGGCCGAGTCTTCCGACGTCGACGCGAGCTCTTCCAGCGTCGTCATAAGTTTTTCCGCTTCTTCGAGCCTCGCGGGGTCGGCCGCCGCGACGCCAAGCGCGAGCGCGTAGACCGACGTCTGGAACGTCGCGTCGACAAATTCCGGGATATTCGCGTCGCCGTCGCCGTCGACCGCCGCTTTGGTCGCGCGTTCGACGACCGTCAGCGCGCCGATCACCGGATGCGTCAGCCATTTTTCCGTCTCGTCCGGCTGTCCCAGTCGCTCGTAAACCTGCGCGAGAAGATAGGTTCCGTAAATCGCGAGATAGTCGTTTTCGGTAACGCCCGCCGGGCTGTTCAACATGCGTTCAAGCCCGTCGTAAAGCGATTGTCGCGCTCCTTCAAGCAGTTCGTCGAGCGTCGCTTTTTTCGCCGCGAGCGTCTGTTCGTCCGCCTCCCCTTCGCGGCGCAGCGCGATCCATTCGGCGTTGCGCGCGCTCCACTCGTTCCAAAACGCCTGACCCAGACGCAACTCCGCGCTCGCGCGCCGTTTCGACGTCTCCGGGATCTTCGCGAGAAGCGAACGCGCCAGTTCCGCGTTCCCCGACGCCACCGCCGCGTCGAGCCGTATGAGCGCGACTTCCGTCGACACGGCGGAATCGTCCGATTCTTCGCCCCATCGCTCGACGACGTAGTCGGAGAATTCGTCGAGTTTCGCCTGCGCGCCGGCGATCGTCGTCTCGCTCGCGTCTTCCGCGCGCGCTTTGACGAGAATCGACTGAAGCGAACGCATCGCGACAATCGCCGCCTGCGGCGCGTCGACGCATTCGAATCGGCGCCGCGCGAGATACTCTCCGACGGCGAAAGAATCTTCGTAACGCTCCATCGAATAGCACACGAGCGCGTATTTCATATAGAGCTTGTCGAGCTCGTCCTGGGCGGCGGCAAGATCTTCGGCCTTCAGGCGGCCTTTTTTGTCGGGCCGCGTCGCTTTGGCGCCCCAGTCGAACGCGGTTCTAAAGGCGTCGATCGCGTCTTTCCCCGCGTCGTCGCGCGCCTTTTTGGCGTCCGCAAGCGCGCTGGGCGCCGCGTTTTGATATTCGGAATTCGCCTGAGAAAACGTCGCCGCCGCGCGAATCGCCGCGTCGAGCGCCGACGGAAAATCCTCGACTTTTTTCACAAACGAATATTTGGAGACGTCGAGCCCCTCGAAGATTTCGTCTTTCATCAACTCCTGCGCTTCCAACGCGGTCGACCCGCGTCCGGCGGCAAGCTCGCTCAGAATCTTCAGCGCGTAGACGACGATCGTGTTCCCTTTCGCGCCTTTCTTTTCCGGCACGTTCATCGTCTTATAGAGGGGGTCGGTCTGATCGACAAACGTTCTCTTGCCGGCGTTGGCGAACGCGTTGTAATCGGTTTGACGCGTCTTTTCGAGCCGGATAACGGCGCGCGCCGCCAAAAGAGCGATTCGCAATCCCTCCGCGCTCGAATAGTATTCGGACGGGAGTTTTTCTCCCTCTTTCCACGCGTTGTATTTCTGCGCCAAGCTCATGTCGAGAAGGGGCGAGTTCTTCTCGCCGGCGATTTCCGCAAAGAGAAGAAGCGACTGCGTTTTGACCGAATAGAACTGCTCCTCAAAAGGCAACACGGCGAGTTCTTCGAGAATTTTGAGCGCCCCGTCCGAATCGCCGAGGTCGCGCATGCATTCCGCTTCGAGAAAACGCGCTTTGAACGCGCCCGCGTATTGACCGTACGTCGTATAGACTTTGTCGTAAGCGTCGCGCGCTTTGGCAAGCCCCGACTTGTAGTCGTCGGAGCTCGGCGCAAACGTTCGCGCCGTCTGCGCCTGCAGCGTCGCCGACCGAATGAGCGCGTCGAGAAACGCGCCCTGGGCTTTTTGCAACGCTTCCACGCGCGCGTTCTCGTTCGCCTGAAGCGCTTTGGCCTTGTCGCTCGACAATTTCAGAGCCGCGTCGAGATAAGGGCGCGCCTCCGAATATGAATTGCGCGCTTCGAGAAGCTTCGCGTCGCGCGTCTCGGCGGGAACGCCCGTCTTGTTCGCGGCGTCGAGCGCTTTGTCGCCGGCGGCGATCGCCAGTCGCGCCAGCCCCATGTTCGCTTCGAGCGCCGACGCGCCGTCGGGGGACGACGCGAGGTATTTTTCCAGCGCCGTTCGCGCCTGCGACGCAAGTTCGTCGCGCGTCGCGACGGGCGCGGACGCCCACGCTTCAAACGCGGCGGCGCCGATTTTATAGTCGAGTTCGTCGTTGAGCTCGGGCGGGGCCGCGTCGCTCGCCTGGAGCTGCTTCAGGTAGACGAGCGCGACGTCGTCGTACCCGCGAGCTTTGAGCGCGTCCAGAAAGGCGGGCCAGTCTTCCGCGCCAAAAGTCGACCGCGCCGTAAAGAAAACGCTCGCGACGGCTCCCGTAAGAACGACGCAAAGAAACAGGCGCGCGCGCTTCGCAAACGGCGCGCGAACGTTATGCAATCGACGGCGCGCCGCCCCCGGCGCGGCGTCCGTCTGTCGACGACCAATTTGACTCATTTGGCAATCTCGGCGGTTTCGACGCTTTCGCGTCGCTAAGAAAAGGAACGCCGCGCTTGACGCGAACGGCGCGTTACTATCTGCGCCGGACAAACGACGCGCCTCCATTATACGAACTTCGACGCGAAAAATCAAACGCTCTTTGGCAAGAATCGCGCAATATCGACAAAAAAACGGCTCCGGAAGTCAAATCGTCAGACTTCCGGAGCCGTTGGCGGAATAGTAGGGAAAAGTTCGAGCCTCAGAGAAGCGCGAGAACTTCGTCAAACGTTTTGCGCCCGGCAATCTTGTCGGCGAGCGCGTCCGTCTCGTCGTATGAGCGATCGTCGGTCCATCCTTCAGGTAATTTCGCGTCGCAACCAAATTTAGAATACACGGCTAAAGCGACATATTTCTTCAAAACGTCAATCATTGACTTCTCGACCGCTTCGCGTTCACGTTTCGCCGCTTCGCGTTCACGTTTCGCCAATTCGCGTTCACGTTTCGCCAATTCGCGTTCGATAGCGTCGCGTTCGCGTTCAATGGCTTCACATTCGCGTTCAATGGCTTCACATTCGCGTTCAATGGCTTCACATTCGCGTTCAATGGCTTCGCGTTCGCGTTCAATGGCTTCGCATTCGCGTTCAGTAGCTTCGCGTAAACGACGCTCTTTTTGGCATAAGCAGCGTTCTTTCTCGAGCTCCATCGCGACGGTCGCCGTTGCGCCCTGAATCCTCAACTCATATTTTAACTGCGCCTCGTTCACTCTTCTTCCTCCTCTGAATTGTAATAGTCCGAACGCGTTTTCGAAGCTCTTCAAATTACTGAGTTGCACGCTTAAGTTCGGCGATCTCTGCTTTCCGTCGATATTGTAACAAACAACGCCGTCGTCGTCAACAATTCGAACGCCGCCGGCGCCGTCTCGCAAAAAGCGCGCGCATGGTGTATAATTCCGTGAAGCGCGTAATTCGCGCGTTTTTTAACACGAACGCCAACGTAAAAGGACCGCATGAAGACTCCCCGTTTAACAATCGCCTTCGTCGCGCTGTTCGCCGCGTTTTTCCTCGCGCTTAACGCGTCCGACGCGGCGGATTTCGACGTCGATTCCTGGCCGGACGACGGCTTCCCCCTCGTTTACGCGAAGGACGCGCCCGCGTTCGACGCGATCTGGTCCGCGCTCGTCTCCGATCCCGACGCGTCGACGTCGTTCGGCGACGCGCTCTGGTTCCAGCTCAGTCGCAAAGATCAGCGCAAAGCGTGGCGAGGCAAGACGTTGACCGTCAAAGGCCGGCTCCTCCGCGCCGTCTTCGTGCGAACTTCCGCGCCCGACGCGGAAAAAGTCGACGGCTACTACGACGTCTGGATTCTGCCCCCCGACTCCAAACGCGACCCGTTGCGCGTGATCGCCAAGCGCGCCCCCGTCGACTTTACGACCGACGACAAACTAGAAAACGAAACGCCTTACGCGCCCGACGTCAAATACCGCGACGAGGCGTTTCAGGCGACCGCCGTCTACTATCGCGCGACCGCCTACGACGCGGGGGACGATTTCTACGCCGTTCCGACGCTCGTCGCGCTCGACTTCCAAACGACCTCTCCGACGCCGAAAGCCGCGCCGCGGCAAGACGCCAAACGCGCGCGCCCGATCTATAAAGCCGCGATCGTCGCCGCGCTCGTTTTGCTCTGGTTTCTGATCCGTCGCGCGTTGAAAAAAGCGCGAACGAAGTCGAAAAACGCCGGAACGACGTCGATTCTTCTTTTCGCCGCGCTATTGTCCGCAACGCCAAACGCTTGCGCCGACGATGAAAACGCCGACTCCTTCTGGGCGTTGGCCGCCGGACTGAGCGAAGAAGACTGGGCGCGGGAAACGGGCGGCGTTCGACCGAGCCTCGTCGCCGAAACGCCCGACGCCGACGTCGCGAACCGACGCGCGGCGGCGCTGACCGCGCTGAGCAAATTATCGGGGCTTCTTTCGATTTCCGTCCTCAAAGAACGCGGCGACGACGCGTTTCGCCAAACGACGCTTGGAGAATACTTTCTGCGACCGGATCGCGAAAATTTCGCGCGCGGGCCGCGCGTCGGGTATTTCGCGGGCGCGTCCGATTCCGTCGATCCAATCGAGCTCAACGAGTCGGAAAAGGAGCGAACCGGGTTCCAACGCCTCTATCGCGTCGAACTTGGCGACGGCCCCGCCAAAACGATCGTCTATACCCCCGACGCGCCCGACTTTCTGGAATTCGATCGCTTCACGTCCTTCTTCGACCGCGCGCCGACGGAGGGCGAATACGGCGGCTACGGCCTGGCGTTCGGTTCCGAACTCGACGCCGCCAAGACGGAAACGCCGGTCGTTCTTTCGCCAAAATTAGGGTTCCGTCTGGACGCGGCGCCTCTGTCCCGACACGCGGGGCTCGATTTAGGCGCGTATCGTTCGTTCCTCGTCTATCCCGTAAACGCGCTGGAAACGGAAAAAGACGCGACAAAGCGCAAAACAATCGCGCGTTCGCTGCGCTGGACGACCGACGATCGCGAGCCGTTCTACGAAACGCTCGCCGCCGTCAAACGCCTGAACTTCAAGGACGATCCGCGCGAGCCGCTCGTCGACGTCGTTCCGCTTTTCAACCGCCCCGAAACGCTCCAGGGCGCGAAAGCGAAAATCTCCGGCTGGGCGCGGCGCGTCAATATGATCCTCGTCGACGACCCCGACGTCAAAGCCGCGACCGGAATCGACCGTTATTACCAGCTTTACGTCTATACCGACGACTCGCAAGGCTGGCCGCTGGTTCTGTGCGTTTCGGACCTTCCGGACGATCTTCCGTGCGGCGGAGGCGCGAACTATCGCCGCAACATCGAATTTACCGGCTATTTCTACAAGACGTGGGCGTATAAAAACTCCGAAAAGCCCGAGGCGAATTCGGAGGAGACGCCGACGTCCTCCTGGACGCGCGCGCCCGTTTTGATCGGCAAAATTACAAAAGCGTATCCGGAGGAAACGCCGGAGCCGAGCCCCCCCTTCTCCGCGTCGGCGATAATAACGACGTTTGCGATTCTCGCGTGCGCGTGGATCGTCCTGCGTCGCTGGACGGCTCGACCGCGAAAAAAAGTTTCCCGCTATCCCCGATAATTTTAACCAACAATGTTAAAGGCGTTCCGATGAAGTTTACTCTTTACGCAACCTCCTTGTTATTGGCGTTTGCGACGTTCCTGCCCGCGCAGGAAACGACGACCGTCAACTTGACCGACGACGGCCGCGCGCTGATCAATCCCGACATGGGCTGGACGATGCATTTCTACTCGAACGTTCCGTCCAATTACGGAAGCAAACTCGAGCCGTCCGACTCGCTCGACTGGTTCGAAGGGTGTTCGACAATCTACCTCCGCCTTCCCTGGGCGGATATCGAGCCGGAAGAAGGCGTCTTCAATTGGGCGATCGTCGACACGCCCGCGCAACGCTGGATCGACAAGGGCAAAAAAATCGCGTTTCGATTCACAACTTCCGAAAACTGGATGGAATACGCGACGCCCAAATGGGTCTTTGACGCGGGCGCGAAATCGATTCGCTATACCTGGGGCAAAGGACCCGATCCCAACGGCAAGGCGGTCGATCCGGAATTCGACGATCCGATCTATCTGGAAAAGCTGGAGAACTTCCTCGCCGCCGCCGGCAAGCGCTACGGAAACAATCCGAACGTGGCGTTCATCGACGTCGGCACGTACGGCATGTGGGGCGAAGGCCATTCGACGCTCGGCGTGTTTAAAAACGACTCTTTTTCAAGAATGTCGCCGGAAAGAACGCTCGACGTGGTGAAAACGCACGTCGATCTTCATTGCAAATACTTTCCAAACGTTCAGTTATGCATAAGCGACGACGTGGCGGGCGCGGAAAAGCCCGGCTTCGATTTCCCGGAAACGGACTACGCGTTTTCCAAAGGCGTGTCGCTGCGCGACGACAGCATACTCGTTCAGGCTCCCCCGCGCTCGTGGTTCCACGCCGACATGGCGCAAAAATTCTGGCCGACCATGCCGGTGATTCTGGAACACGAGCATTTCAAGCCGTCGCAGGAACGCGGCGCGTGGAACAACGACAAGTTGATCGAGGCGGTGGAAGCGTATCACGCCTCGTACATGTCGATTCACTGGTTCCCCGACGTCGAATGGGCGGAGATTTCCGACACGGTCAGGAAGATTAATCAACGCATGGGGTATCGGCTCCTTCCGTCGCAAGTGTCTTATCCTAAGGAGATTAAGAAGGGCGAGCCGTTTGAAGTCTCCTGGACGCTCCAAAACCTCGGCGTCGCCCCGTGCTATCCCGGCGGATTCGTCGCGCTGACGCTCAAAGACGACAAAGGCGGAATCGTGTCGGTCCTGACCGACGAGTCGTTCGACGTGCGCGACTTGCCGGTCGCCGCCCCCGGCGAAGCGCCGAAAGTCGAGCGAAAAGCGACGTTCCGCGTCGGCCTGGTCGCCCCGACGACCAGGCCCGGAACCTACGACGTCTATATCGGCGTCGGCCAACGCGACGGAACCCCGGTCTTCGAACTCCCGATTCCGGGCGACGACGGAAAGAAACGATATAAGATCGGAACGATCGATATCGTGAAATGATCGCTTGTAAAAGAACGCGAAAACAATCGAAGCGCGTCCCGCCGCAGGCGGAGAGCCGTCGACTGGAGTCGACGTTCGGCTCGTAAGAGCCGATAAAGCCGTCGATTAAAGCCAACGCGCCGCCCTGTTTGCCTGCAGCGTCCGGGCGACGGAGTCGACCAACAGGAGGCGGTTCCAAAAAGCGCCCTACCGCTTGCGGCTCTTATGACACGCTACGCGTCCCGCGCAAAGTGCGGGCAGACCCCAACGCGTGCCGTCCGTCGCGGCGGCCCCCCTCTTGAAACTTCTAAAAAAAGACTTCTAATATTATCTAATCACGATTTACTAAATCACGATTAGATAAAAGGCGTTTTCATGTTTATCGGAAGAGAACAGGAGCTTCAGTTCCTCGAAGACAAATACCGCGCCAAAGGCGGCCAATTAGTTATTTTGTACGGTCGCAGACGCGTCGGCAAGACGGAAACGTTGCGCGAATTCTGCGAAGGCAAGCGGCGCGTTTTCTTCTCGTGCCGCGAAGAACCCAACAGGACGCAACTGCGTAATTTCTCCGAAAAACTATTACGGGAAAATATCCCCGCCTCAAAATACGTCAGAGAGTTTTCCGACTGGGAAACGGCGTTTCGAAGCGTCGCCGACCTGCCTTACGAAAACGCGAAAAAACTGCTGATCGTCGACGAATTTCCGTATATGTGCAAGGACGACGCGAGTTTGCCGTCCATATTGCAAAATCTGTGGGACGAGACGCTTAAAAACGAGAACGTCATGATCGTTCTTTGCGGAAGCGCCATGAGCTTTATTGAAAAAGAGCTCCTTGCGGAAAAGAATCCTCTTTACGGTCGCGCGACGGGCGTTTTCAAAATGGAGCCGATGAGCTTCCGCGACGCCGCCCGATTCTTTCCGAACTATTCCGATCAGGACAAACTCCTCGCCTACGCGATCCTCGGCGGCGTTCCGCATTACCTCGCGCAATTCGATCCGGATCTTTCCCTCGAGGAAAACGTCAAAAAGAACGCGCTCTCCAAAGGCTGCGCGTTGTACAGCGAGCCGGAATTTTTACTCAAACAGGAACTTCGAGAAACCTCGCTCTATAACGCTATCGTCGAAGCGGTCGCCCTCGGCGGCTCCAAACTCAATGAAATCAGCGTCAAATCGCTCGTCGACGACGTCTCTAAAACGAGCGTCTATCTTAAACGTCTCATTGAACTAAATATCGTCAAACGCGAATTTTCCGTCGACGACGGACTGAAAAAAAGCGCCAACGCGCGCGCGGGATTCTATCGTCTGAACGACAACTTCTTTCGTTTTTGGTACTCGTTCGTCTTTCCCAACTATTCCGATTTGGAATCGGGGAACGCCGACGGCGTGTTTGAATACGAAATCAAACCGAATCTTCGCAAATTCGCGTCCTTTGCGTTTGAAGACGCGTGTCGGGAACACGTCGCGGCGTTGCGTCGCGCGAACAAAACGCCGTTCCGATATCAACGTATAGGAACGTGGCGCGGAAAAACGACGACGCGCGGAAACAACGCGCGCGGAGAACAGGAAACGGAAATCGATCTGTTGGCGACGTCCCCAAAAGCGGACAAATATCTCGTCGGCGAGTGCAAATTCAAAGAAAAACCGTTTTCCTACTCCGAATACCTCGACGTCGTCGCCAAAACGACGCCATGGCGCGAAAACGCAGATATTTATTACTACCTGTTTTCTGCGTCGGGCTTTGACAAAAAACTCGTCGCGGAATCGAAAAAAGACGACAAATTGCGTTTGATCGGTCTTGAAGAGATCGTTCGCGGCGCGTAGCCTTCCCCGTCCGACACAGCCTGATTCATCAACAACCAGTCCGCGCTTCCCATGAATATTGCCAGAACCCTTTTTATCATCGTCCTTTTCCTCCCGACGTCCCTCGTCTCTTTCGCGTCGGACGCAATTGAATTCTCGATCGAATCGACGCCCGACGCGCTGACCGTCTCGACGTCGGGCGCTCCCGACGCGTCGCTGACGCTCGTTCGCTGCTGGGCGTGCGAGTACTTCCCGACGACGCCCTTCCTCAGGGAATACGACGGCGTCGGCGACGACTGTCAGACGGACGGCTACGACGTCGACCGCGCGTATTATTCGCCCGACGCCGTTTCCGCGTTTGTCGAAAAAACCGACGCGCAAGGCTCGTTTTCAATCGAGCGGTTCTCGTCGTTCGAGCGGGACAAAGGGCGCGACAAAGTCTACGACCGCTTCTATTTAGTTAAAGACGCGCAAATCGATTCGGAGACGGGATTCGCGCGCGGCGGCGAAATTGTCGCGGGGCCGATTTTTCCCGCGGCGCCCCCGTCGCTCACCGACGAGCCGCGCGGCGTCGCCGGGTCGATCAAAGGGCTCGAGGCGTTTGATTTAGACGACGCGAAAGAACTCGGCTGCGCGCATGCGGCGATGACCGTCGACTTGTGCTGGTTCGTGCAAAACGACGGCGTCGAAACGATCGACTATCCCTGTTGCGGCAAGACGTTCCAATTCAATAAAAAAGCCGTCGACTATTACGACGCGTGGACGAAAAAAGCGACCGATTACGACATGGAAGTTACGTTTGTGCTCGTCTTCTGGGGCCATCGCCGACGTCTGGCGCCCGAAGGCTGGATCGCGCCCGACTACGAGCTCTGGCTCGACGCCCCGTACGCGCTGAGTATCGCCGCGCCCAACACGACCAATCTCGACGGGCTCGAAAAACTCCAGGCGCTCTACGAATTCATCGGCGAGCGCTATACGCGCCCGGACAAAATGTTCGGACGCGCCTCCAACTTCGTCGTCGGGAACGAGCTCAATTCCGGGTATATCTGGAACAATATGGGCAGACTCCCGCTCGACGAGACGGTTCGGCAGTACGAACGCCAACTGCGCGTCGCGTATACGGCGTTTCACAAATACTGGTCGCGCGCGAACGTTCTGGCGTCGTTTGACAACTACTGGACGAAAAACAGCGCCGCCGAATTCGGCATGGCGCGCTACGTCGACAAAGGAGGATTCGGCGGCAAAGACTATCTTCTGAAACTCGCGCAAACGACGCGCGCCGAAGGGGATTATCCGTGGAACGTCGCGTATCATCCGTACGGACTCGACTTAAGAACGCCCGTCTACTGGGATCAGTATTCGACCGAACAGGCGGCGAAAAACGAAAACGCCCCGAGAATCACGCCCTACAACTGCGAAATCCTCGCCGATTTCCTCGACAAGCCCGAAACTCAATGCGAAACGCGATCCAAAAACGGGAAAACCGGCGTCAAACGAGAAATCTACTTCACCGAACAGGGATTCTCGAGTCCGCACGACGACCATTACGGGGAATACAACGACGACGCGTACGACCCCGACGCGCTTCCGGACGTCTGGCTCGAACGCCAGTGCGCGGCGTTTGCGCTCGCGTATTTTCAGGCGGAAGCGATCGGCGCGAAGGCGTATATTTTCCACCGTCAATTCGACGTCAAAAGCGAACGGCTCAACATCGGGCTCTGGGCGCGTCCAAAAGACAAGGAAATGGGTATGGCGGTCAAAAAACCGATCTGGTTCCAGTTCCAGAAGATCGACGCGCCCGACGCCAAAGCGGAAAATGAAAAATACCTGCCGATTTTGAGATTCTATCCGCACGAAACGCCCCCGCAATCGTGGGACGAACTGATCGTCGAAAGAAATCGTTGACGCTGTTTATTACAAAACGCCGCCCAACGCCGTTTAACGCGTTGACTTTTCCGGAAGTTATATTAAACTATTGGAAGAGAAAGTCTCCGCAAACAACATTTTTTTATAACGGGAGCCCGTCATGTCGTCAAACGTTGTCAAAACGTACTCTCTTCTGTTCGCGTTTCTCGCGTGTTTATGCTTATTTTCCGGCTGTTCCAACAAGGGCAAAACGAAACTTGAGGGCGAAGTAACTCGCGGGGGCGAGCCCGTCGCGCTCGGAACGATCACCTTCACGCCCAAAGCGGAGGGATTCCGCGCCATCCAAACGATAACCGACGGGAAATTTGAAATTCCCGAGAAATTTGGCGTGCAGCCCGGCGAGTACAACGTCGCGATTGAAGGGTATGAAGAAGTTCCGGAAGACGATCCGGATCAAGTCGCCAAAAAGGCGTTTCCCGACTATTACACGACGGTGACGGTCGAACCGGGCAAGCCGATCGTCGTCGACGTACCCGTCAACGAATAAACGACCGTTTCGAGGTCGATACGTCCGTATTAATCCTTCATTACAGAAAGATATTCCCATGAACTCACGAAAACGCGGTTTCACGCTCGTCGACCTGCTGGTCGTCATCGCGATCATCGGCATTTTGATCGGGCTGCTCCTGCCCGCCGTCCAGGCGGCGCGCGAAGCGGCAAGACGTATGCAGTGCACCAACAACCTCAAGCAACTCTCGCTTGCGGCGCACAACTACCACGACGTCAACAACAACCTCCCGAACGACGGGTATTTCATCACCGGCAGGACGAACAAACAGCATTGGTGCGGTATTCTCGCCAAGATGCTTCCGTTCATCGAAGGAACGTCTCAATATCAACTCATCGATTTCAACTTGAATTACAACAACGCCAACACCAACGCGGCGGCGGCGAAAGTCAAGATGACCGCGTTCCTGTGCCCGAGCTGCACGCAAGTCGAGTCGACCGGCGGCAGCGGCGAGGCGAACTGGTATACCTCGCACTACTACGGCAACGGCGGCTCTACCGGTCTTCGACCTGATTCCACGACCCAAAAGTACGGTCAACTCACGACCCGCACGAACAGCGGCGAACTTGGAGACAACGGTCTGTTCACCGTCGGCTATCACCGCAATCTTGGATTCGCAACCGACGGAACCTCGAACACCGCGTTCTTCTTCGAGTCCTCCTGGAACGATTACCAGGGCTTCCGGGGCTGGCAACGCGGAACCTACGTAAGCGTCGCAGGCGCCGACTATCAAAACGGAAACAACGGCTACTGGCTCACCTGTTCCGTCAAGTTCATTAAGAAAGAGTTCTACGTCAACGCCGGCGTTCAGGCGAAAGCGCGCGGCGACAGCAGCACGACGTCCGGAACCGGTCGTTTCAGCCCGTTCCGCGTCGCGGCGCTCTGGACGAGTCATCATCCGGGCGGGTGCAACTTCTCCATGGCGGACGGCTCCGTCAAATTCCTTTCGGAAACCGTCTCCGACAACGTCTTTTTGTCGATCGGCTCGGCGAACGGCGGAGAAAACTATTCCTACGGCGCGAACTGAGCTTAAGCGGTTCCAGAAACGCCGATAGTATCGGTTGTGTCGATTAAAAGAAAAACGCGTTTGGTTCTCGAAAAATATCGTCGAACCGGGCGCGTTTTTCAATAGGAGAAAGGAACGAGTAGCCGAATTATAACTTATGCTGGAGAGCGACCCGAGAATTCGGCGCAAACAATTGAGTTTAAGAAGAAACGCGGAAACGCGTTTCCCAAGCGCGCGGGAAGAGACCGCGCGACGTTTTCACATTTTGGAAGGACGCGATATGGCCGCGACGATCCCTACTGTAAAAACACAAGAAGAACCCCTGGTTAAGAAAGCGGAGCCCCGCGCGAAGGCAAAAAAACAATTTGACGACAGTTTGTTCTCGATTACAAGAGAGCCGATGGAACAAGCGCGCTACGCCGCCGCGAGCGAAGAACGAATCGTCTTCGGCGATCTCGAGAAATATCTGGCCGTCCAATAAAGCGATATCCGGAACGTGCGATAACGGAAAACGCGCCGACTTTGCAGTCGACGCGTTTTTTTATGCCGTCGATACGCTCAGAAACGCCGTCAAAAATCGTTCACTGAAGCGACGTCTTGTCGAATTTCTCTACAAATTCCACGATCGGGGTCGGGTCCTTCAACGAATGCGGATGGTGATCGTTGTTCGGCTTCAGGATCAGTTCAATCGGGCCGCCGACCGATTCGTACAGTTCCTTAAACGGCTTCCAGTTCTCGTCGCCGGGGACGACCGAGTCCGAATCGCCGCAAACGAGCAGGATTCCAACCCCGTGTTCCGCGAGTTTTTTGCATCCTTCTTTATTGTCGACGGGGTTCTTGTCGTACGCGAGCGCCTGTTCTTCGGTCAGCTCGTAGCTCTTTAAGACGTCCGCCCAGTCGCTGTCGCTGCGCTTGCCTTTGCCAAACGCGCCGGGCCAGCTCTTGAAATCGAGGACGGGGTTGTCGATATAGATCGACGCGACTTCGTCCGGATGTTCAAACGCCCAGTTAGTCGTATAGAGGCCGCCGCGGCTCATGCCTTCAAGGTTGGTCGTCTTGGACAATTTGAATTCGCCGGTAACGTAGACGTAGAAATCCTGCCACAGCGCGACCGATTTCGGCGAACCCATCAAAGGCGCGGAATCGATGTACGCGATCGTATAGCCTTTATTCAACATGGCGACGTCAAATTGAGGCTCGTGGCCGAAGAATCGCGCGCGCCAAATCCAAGGATTTCCGTTCGCCGCCGCTTTGGGAAAAACGAGTTTTGCCGCGCGACCTTCAAACTGGAAATCGTGAGACTCGAATCCGTTCCACTCGCCGACCTGACCGGGATAGGTCGACGTCTTTTTAAGCGCGTCAAAATCCTGCGCAAAAGTATAAGAAGCCGCGACGACAAAGATCGCGACCGACAATAACAACACAGTTTTTTTCACTTGTTTTCTCCGTTAAAACGTTGTTTTTTAAAATGAACTTTATTGTTGAAAACTTATAAATTGGGGAAACGGCGTTCCCCCGAGATTCAAATCGACGTCAAAACGCATGTCTCCAGCCGCCTTCTAGGGGGCGCAGAGGGCTTGTCCCTCGGAGCCGGCGGCCGCGTCAATCGACGAGTATCCTCCCAGACAACGCGACGCCGTCCAGGAATTCGGCGTTTCGCTTTTATACGCAAAACGCCGGACGACGTCGACGACGTCGCCCGGCGCTCGGTAAACGCGGGGAGGTAAGGAGGACGAAAGCGTTTACCGATTTCTCACGCTATTTCGCGGGGACCTCTTTCACAAGACCGAAGTCGATGAACTGTCCGCCTTGAGTTTGCGAGCAGTGAATCGCGACGACGTTCTTGCCTTCTTTGAGCGCCGACTTGAGCGCGGCGACGTCGACGTCGGCGAGATAGTAGATCTGATAGCCTTTGTATTCGGCGATTTTAACGCCGTTGATATAAACTTCGGCGTCTTCGTCGTGGTAAATATACGCAAGCATATTTTCCGGATCGGCGATATCTTCGGCGGTCAAATCGACGGCGCGACGAATCCAGATATTTTTCGTGTCCCACTTGGTGCGAACGACCGCTTCCGGGGTGCCTTCGGTTCCGAATCCGCCTTCGCCTTCTTTCCAGGCGGAGTCGTCGAAATCGGCGGCAAACCAGTCGTCGGCGGGCTTGTCGAACGTATACTTCCAGACCTTGGCTTCATGACGCGAGCATCCGATGACGAGCTTCGTTTCCATCGCGGGACCGCGCAACGCAGAGTTCGACTTGAACATCTTGTCGACCGGGTACTTAATGACTTCGCGGTCGTACGACATGAATCCGTTGACTTCAATTTCAACGTCGGTCGTCTGCGTGTAGACGGCGGCGGAGAGACCTTTGTCGATAAGCGGACGCATCGCGCGGTTCAGGCTGTTGTAACGGGAGAACAGGGCGTCCTGATCGGCGAAGGAGACGTAACCCCAGTTGCCGTCTTCTTTCCACGAATGGCCTTTGACGGGCAGACCGAGTCCGCCGTATTCGCCAAGAACCGTCGCGCGATTTTCCTCGGGCGGGAACATGCCCGGTCCGGGATAGTTGTGCATGTCGTGAACGTCGCCGCAATCGCGATCAGACCAACCGGAGGTGCAGTTGACCAGACGCGTGGGATCGAGTTTACGGCAAAGGTCGACGATGCGAGGCGTGTCAAATTGTCCCCAACCTTCGTTGAAGGGGATCCACATGACGATGCACGGGAACATGTCGAGCGAGTCGAACATCTGCTTAAGTTCCGTTTCGTAATAGGAAACGGATTCCGGCGAACGTTCGGCGTCGGGATCTTTCGGAGCGATGTAGTGCGCTGTGTCGCCGCTGGGCATATCCTGCCAGACCATCATGCCGAGTTGGTCGCACGCGTAATAATAACGCGCGGGCTCGACTTTGATGTGTTTGCGAAGCATATTGAAACCAAACGATTTCAGAACTTCAAGGTCGTAGCGCATGCCGGCGTCGGTCGGAGACGTGTACAATCCGTCCGGCCACCAGCCCTGATCCAACGGGCCGTGTTGGAAGACGAACTCGTTGTTGAGCATCAGGCGCGTAATACCCTTTTCGTCTTTGCCAAGCGAGGTCTTGCGGTTCGCGTAGTAGGACGCGACCGTGTCGACCGTTTCGCCCGCTTTTTCGAGCGAGACGGAGAAATCGTAGAGCTTCGGATTGTCCGGAGTCCAGAGTTCCTGACCTTCGACGGAGAAGGTAATCGTCGCTTTGCCGGAAACGACCTTGGCTTTTTGATCGCCGATAACGACCTGCGCGCCTTCGGCGTTTTCCGCTTCGACGAAGCAAGTGATCGTCATGTCGTCAATGTCGGAGACGGGACGAACTTTCGTAATGTGGGCCTTGCTGACAGGTTCCATCCAGACGGTTTGCCAAATACCGGTGACGGACGTGTACCAAATTCCGTGCGGGTTCTTGATTTGCTTGCCGATCGCCTGCGTTCCGTCGTTGGTCGGATCCCAGACTTTAACGATCAGCGTTTGTTCGCCTTCCGCCTTGAGCGCGGGGGTCAGATCGACGACGAACGGGCAGTAGCCGCCCTGGTGCGAGCCGACTTTCTTGTCGTTAAGATAGACGTCGCAACGCCAGTCGACCGCGCCGAAGTTCAACATGACCGACTTGCCGGCCCATTCGGCGGGGACTTCGAACGTCTTTTTATACCAGAGGTTGTTTTCTTTGCCGACCGTTCTGCCAACGCCGGAGAGAGCGGATTCCGCGCAGAACGGAACGAGAATTTGACCGTCGGTCTTTTCGAATTTTTCGCCGACCGGAACGATCGCGTAGTCCCACAGGCCGTTCAGGTTGACCCAGTCGGCGCGGACCATTTGAGGACGAGGATACTCGGGAAGCGGCTTCGCAGGATCGACGTCCTGAGCAAACTTCGAGAGCAAAATGCCGTCGACCGGTTTCCAATCGGCGGCGAAGCCGGGAAGCGCGGCGCAAGCGGCGCAAACGAGAGCCAAAGCTCCCAAAAGGTACGATACTTTCATCGAACGCCTTTCATCAGGGGGAAAAAGGGTCCGAATCGCCGCGCGGTAAACGCGTCGCGGAGACTCGGAGCGACAACAATTGACGCCGACGTCCGCGCTAATTGGACGTCAACATAAGCAATATACAACAAGCGCGCCGACTTTACAAGATAGCGCGACAAATTTTTCCGATCGACGAAACGACGCGATCACGCCGTCCAACCGCACGCGGCGCGAACTTCGACCATGGCGCCAAGCACGTCGTTCCACGTCTGCGGATCTTTCATGGCGGCGTTGGGGAACATGCAGCCGTCCCAGCAAACGCAGTTGAGTTTCTTCGTAGGAACGCCGTTTTCCGTCAGCCAGAATTTCGCATATTTCGGAATATCCAACTTTCCGTTCGGGTCTTTCGGGAGGCAGTGGCGGCCCGTCTTGTCGTGCGCGCCGGAGCCAAAAACGGTGCCGTCGTTTTGCGCGACGTGGAAGTCGACGAGCCACGGACGAAGCGCGTCGGTCATGATTTTATACGCCTCGTCGTAAACTTCCGTCTGTCCCCACTGGAAATCTTCGGGCAGAAGCCGATCTTCCGGAGCGTTCGCGCCAAGGAGGAACAGGTTCGTGTGCGACATATCCGCCTGAAGCCCCAAAACGCCGGGCCGATCGACCGACTCAAGAACTTGCAGACAGCGTTTCCAGCTGTGCATGCCGCCCCAGCAGACTTCTCCTTCCATCGCGAGCGTTTCGCCGTATTTTTCCGCGACGTCGCACGCTTTTTTGAACGTGTCGACGATCGTTTTGGAATTAGCGTCGGGGTCTTTCGACCACGCGTCGACCGAGCACGACGAATCGATTCGAACGCAACCGTAAGGACGAACGCCCGCTTTGCGCAATTTCTGCCCGACCTGGCAGGCGCGATCCACTTCGGCCAGGAACGTCGCGCGCGCGGACTCGTCGCCCATCGCGGAGCCCGCCCAGACGTTCGCCACGAACGAGCCGACGTCAAATCCGTAGTCGGAGCAATATTTCACGATCTGTTCGACTTCCGCGTCCATTTTGTCGCAGTCGAAATGCGGGGGAGCGAGAAACAAGTCGAATCCGTCGAATTTGACGCCGTCGACTTCCGCGCCTTTTGTCAAATCGAGCATTTCGACAAGACTCAGAAACGGCTCCGCGCCGGGAACGCCCTTGCCGACGACGCCCGGCCAGGTCGCGTTATGTAATTTGGGGAAATTATTAGCGTTAGACATAGCGAAAACCTCTCTGTTCACTAAAATGACAACGTCTGGAACGCGTCGAAACGCGCCTTTTCGTCAATCATACAGGAACAAAGAGGCGTTTGCAAGTTTTTTAAAAGAAATTTTGGGCGCTACTCGCGAATTAGCGCCCCGTTCGGAATAAGACGAACGAAAAAAACTCGTTCTTACCTTTTGACAGAACCAAAACGACGTTGGCGAAAAACTACCGAAACAGAGCAAGAACTTCCTGCATACTGGCGCTTTCAAAGATCTTGTCCGTCAACTTATCAAGGTCGTCGCTGGAAAGCCCTTCAGCCCAATTCTTCGGAAGTTTAGCGTCTGCGCCATATTTGTCCGCGAGAATACGAACAATCATTTTCTTTTGACGTTCAAGATACAAAAGACGGTCCTCTTCTCGTCCGCGCTCCGCCTCTTCGCGTCCGCGCTCCGCCTCTTCTCGTCCGCGTTCCGCTTCTTCAACGCGATTTTCAAGACTCGTCTGAACGTCGTCGAGCCAAGAGTCAAGTTTTCGTTGCGCAATAAACACTTTTTTCCCCTCCTCTGTTCCAAAATAATCCTTAATCCGACGCTCGAGGTCCTTAAACC
>JAFZNK010000143.1 GCA_017550965.1 Thermoguttaceae bacterium | reverse complement strand
TTGGCAAAAAATCCGAACGTACTCAATCCGCTCCTTCGATCTGAAAGTTGAGAATCGGGTCGCTTGAATTCGCTTGGCGTAATGATTGAAGTTGACGACGCTATATGCAGACGTTCATAAAAACGAATAATCAAGGAGACGTCATGACGGAAAGAGTGGCAAAACGTAATCTTTTCGTGTTGTTCATATTATTAGCAGTTCTCGCTGGTATGCAACTGAAAAATAAAGCTGTTCACGAATGGCTAGAACGAGACTTCGAAATGTGGTTGTATGACTTGAAAGGTGAATTAACAGTTTATTACGGAAAACATAACTTTACCTGCCCCGAAGATATTTCAGAATTTGAAACGTGGAAATCGAAGTCTGATTCAATTAAGAAAGAATGCGAATTTGTTGGAAACAGAAACGTGTATCGGCTAAAAGACGGCAAGTTGCAAAAAATCATTCTTCGATCCGTTAAAACGTGGAAAAGATTCTGGCCTTTTGGAAGGGGCATGACACAGGTTATAATCGAACAAAACCGTTATGGGATCAACAACGGCAAGCTCGTTTATTACAACAGTCCTCCCATGATTGACTACATTCCGCCTAAGGAGATCATAGAACTGGAGACGCCGGTTCCGCGAGAGTTTTTTGTTCGTCAGACGTTAGGAAAAGACGCTCCTTCGCAAGAAGAAGCGTTGAAAGATCAAGCCCCGACGCCAAATATGGCGAACGGCGTTTAATAAAAAAGGACGCTCCCAATTTTTCCTTCCTTCGAGCCGAAAACTGAGAATCAAGTCGCTTGAAGACCGGGCGTTGTTGCAACACGATAATTGAGGTAAAATCATGAAAAATGATAAGATAGCGCTTTTCGGCAAGTTTTATGTCGTTCTATGTATGATCGCTTGTTTTACATTGACGGCATGCGACGGCGACGTTTCTTTCGTTGTGCCGTTTGAAGACGAGACGCCGCCAGAAGTCGCGTTGTTAAACGAACTGCAAACGCTTCAAACTGATGAGAAAACGAACAAGAACGACGCGAGTAATCCGGCTCTTCCTGAAGCCGTTCAAGTCGCTTCTAAAATGAGACAGCTCGCTGCTATTTCTCCATTCGATTATGTGCCTGCTAATTTCAAAGAGTCTTTCTTGAAGGATAATAAAATCTCTTTGAAAGAGTTGATGCAAATCGGCGAGTATTTTCGATGTTTAAGGGATACTACAGTTGAACCTACACGTTTTATCCTTGTCGACGGAACGCCAATCCCTCTGGAAAACGGCATGGATTTGAGCGGAAAGGATTTATCAGGGGTCCGAATTAATAACGTTACGCTTTCTCGCGTGAATTTTGAGAGTTCTAATTTATCAGGCGCTAACCTCGAACAAGCTTGTTTTTACAACTGCAACTTCCATAGCGCAAATTTTACTGGAGCAAACGCCAAACAAGCGTTTTTTCCCGGTTGCGACTTTTCAGAGGCGTCTCTTAGAGATTCGCACTCTTTTTTAATCTCATATGAACAGTTCCTTTCAACAAAAGATTATAAAACGAGGGAGATTACCTTCGACGCGCAACGTTTTCGAAGACTTAATTATGTCGATTTTTTCTTTACAAACGAAGCCAGAGTAAACGCGAGTCATTGTAATTTCAACAACGCGTTTTTTCTTGGAAACTGTTCCGTTTTGAACATGACGAAAGAACAACTTATAACCACTCAAAATTATAAAAATAAAGAATTTCCAAATTCGCTGGTTTTAATCGCCGTCGAAGGAGACAAGCCAGTGCCATTGTCGGGGCTTGATCTCTCCAATTCTCATATCGACAATTTTTCTTTTGACGGTTACGACCTTTCCGACGTTGATTTTACAGACGCGATGATTACCGGTTCTCTCCGTTTTACGAATTGTGTAGGCTTAACTCCTGAACAATTGCAGTCGACGTGGAACTGGAAAAACGGTAAGTTTAACTTTGATCTCGGGAATTTGAACGTAGATTGGTCTAAGGTCGATTTTTCAGGCTTAACGTTTGAACGATCCTCTTGTCTCGGTAAAGGAAGTGTGGCGAGCGCCAATTTTTCAGACGCAACAATTAGCTATTCGACATGGGCTAATTCACCCGACGTTACAGTGGAACAAATCAAATCGACGTGGAATTACAAAAACCGTGAAATGTGTTTTTTGCTTGGAAACGCCGCTCTTGATTGGTCTGGAACCGATTTTTCTAATTTTAAGTTTGCGGGAAGCAATCTTGATGGGGCCAACGTAACCAATGTTAATTTTACCGACGCCAAATTTTTAGGACACTATTGGACGGGAACTGAAATTGTTCTCGAAAAAAGGATGTACAAGGAACCGGATTTTACGGGTTACATCGGCGATATTGGATGGAGCTTAAGAAGTTATAGTCTAAAAAGATGTCAGGGACTGACTTATGAACAAATAAAATCAACTTCAAATTTCAAGGGCGGCCATATCAATTATCCAACATGGAGTCTTGATCTTCCAGACGATATAAACTATAGGATCAACGAATTTTGATAGTTCAAATAACGATCGACAAGATCAAATCGACATGGAATTACAAGAATAACGTCATGACCATGAAACTCCCCAAAGAGATTGCCGATCAACTGCAAGCGGAAAAGCAAGCAAACAACGCGACAGACTCAAACAGTTGAGAATTTGCGCGAGTTGTTCATACATGCGTTTGACCAAGCCCTCGGCGTGTCCGCGCAACTGCGAGGAAATTGTCCCCGGTCTCATAAGCGCCCCGAAAAGTAATTTCCCAAAATATTTGCGCGCAGGCTTGTAGAGGACGTTGCAAATCGTTACAGTGAAAGACGTGAGCGTGACGCCGTGTCCGTTCATATTCGACTCATTTTTGAAGGTTAACGGTTGAAGAAGGAGTCGAATTTTAATAATTTCAACGGCTTGAGGCGATATCTCCTTTTTCTCCGACGATCAAATCTTAACATTTTCGCCGTCGCGAAAATGAAGCTCTTGGGGGAAAGGGGGCGAGGCTAAAAAGCCAGGAAAGTGCAGTTCTTGTTATAGAGAGAAGAGAAACTGTTTGCTGGATGCAACCTGATAAAGAACTGACTTTAGAAGAGATAGAAAACGGTAGCTTTCTGCAAGAGGCGGCAAACGCGCCTTCCCACGTAGATCGAAATCAAAAGCTTTACATTTGCGCGTCGTTAAATCACGGTTTTGATCGCGCGCTGTTTAACGAGAAGACTGCAGTCGAACAGATCGCAAAACGAGCGCAGAACGATACGATTAACATAAAGGACGCCAATCGAATCGTTATCGTCGACGGTTTGTTTCGGAATTTTGAAAAATTAAACGATCCGCTTACTCTTTCCTGGCTCGACAAACATGAGGTTCCCATTGGACGAACAGTTTCTCCTGAAGAAGTAAATAAAGCGGTCGAGGAAATGATAAAAAACGCTAAGAGACCAAAGGGTCCGTAAAAATAGCGTTTAACATAAAGGCTGGTTAAACGCGGTATTGAGGATTTGTTGAAATGGTTAAACGAGGTCGGCGACGCCTATGTTTTTTTTAATCCCCAAAAACAAAGTCTTGGTCAAGAACCCCGATTTCGTTGAGGAAGAGTCGCTTGACGAATCGTTCCCTTATTCAACTTACAAACGTATGAGAACAATTCTTTTCATTGTAAAAGTCTCGCTATTCTTGCTATTTTTAGCGGCGATCTCCTTGCTGAACTACCTCAAAACGAGGGATAGCGAGGACGCGACGGTTATTTTACAACGCGTATTGAATCCATGGGTTCCGTTGTACGCTTACATAATCGCCGCGATCATTTGCGCCCCTTTCAAAATTGCTTTGACAAAACGCCGACTTTGCGCCATCGGCGTTTCGATTTCGCACTGGTATTTGAGTTGGCTTTTTACGATCTTTGCGCGTTTTTTACTTTATTGCGCAATCCCAATGGGATTTCGGGCGCTCGTCCTCTTATTTGAGCGCGATTGTACTTTCTATTGGAACTTATATCAGCTTTACGTCTTGTTCGTACCTTTTCTGGTATGCTACGCATATTGGAAAGAAAAAAGCGTGTTACGAGCGCCGAGCTCAAAGAAAAAGAGTTTGTGAAAAGATAGCCGACGTTAGATATCGATCCAGACGACGACGTCGGCATGCGCTTTCAGTCTCACGAGTTGCAAAACCTCGCGTTACGACGTTTCCAAACGAGACCAACTCATTCGTTCTAAGTTGTTCAACGCTCGCGTTTTTCGTTACGCGACGCTCATTTAAAAATTGCCTGCGCAATTTTCCGTCGCGATCACGCGACGGCTATCCGCGCTTCGCGCTTGTCGGCGCGTAGCGACCAACGGGAGCGATTATCTTGTTTCCGCGCGGAGCCGCGAATCGGGAGTCCGCCGTCGGACCGCGTCGGCGTCGCCGTTCTTTAACGCTCCCGTTGTTTCTCTTTAGCGTTTTTAAACGCGGCTCTTATTTTTCGTTCGACGTCGTAAGAGCCGACCCAGCGTTCTATTTCCCGCTCTCCGTCGAAGGGGGAGCGTTTGACGAGCGTAAAGGTCGGGAAGAGCGCGACGCGTTTTTCTCTGGCGCGTTTCGCGCCGTCGGGGTCGTCGCGATAGACCTGCTCGATTGGATATTCGCGCGTAAGTCGCTGGACGATCGGTCTTACTTTGTCGCAATGGACGCAGGTCCCCGGCGTTTTGTACGTGTAGACGACAAGCGCGTATTGACCGGCGCCGGGTTCGTCCGCCGGCGTCCGGCGCGGCGAAACGGCGACGAGAAACGCGAGCGTCAACGTCAACGCGACGACCGCCCGGTTCGTTCTCTTTTTAGAAGCGTTCATCTTCATTCTCCTTATTCGAACGCGAACGACGATATTCAAACGAAACGATCGCGCGTCCGAACGATCCTTTCGCCTCTTTCCCTTTGTGCCGCTGGGTTCGTCCGTGCGGATAGGCGCGAACGAGTTTCCAATGTTCCGAGCGTTCCAGCCGCCGAATAAAAGGCGCCGAACCGGTTACGATTTCCAGAACGTATCCGCGTTCTTCTTCGAGCGCGCCGAGCGCGTCGACGAATCCTCCTCCGACGCCGATTCCCTGCCAAGTCGGGTTGACGACGAGTCGATGAACGCGTCGGCGTCCGCGCCGCCCTTCGCTTTGCATAATCGCCGCGAACGCGATCGGGTCGCCGTCGAGCGTCGCGGCGTAACAACGCGCGCTTCGATTGAGCGAGCCGGTCAAATAGTGAAACGGCGCAAAATCGCGCCAGAGAGCGTCCGGCGCGCGCCTGACGTCGACGACGATTTCGCGGCGCCGAAGACGGCCTCGCGTCAACGTTCCCGTTTCCATGTCGAGCGTCCAGTCGGGCTCGAGCCATTGGGCGACGTCGCGACGGTGAGTTATCGCGACAAGTTTTTTGTCGAACGCGCCGCGATCAAACGCGTTGCGCAGCGCGATCGACGCCGTTTTCGCGGTCGTCTCGTCGACGAGACTTGCGAATTCGTCGATAGCGACGAGCGCGCCGGGCGCGTCGAGAAGCGCCTTGCATAAATCGCAACGAAAGCGCTCGCCCGCGCTTAACGTCCGATAAGGGCGCAGCCAATGCGTTTGAGACGCGAAGCCGACGGCGGCGAACGCGGCGGCGAGTTCTTCAAAAGCGCGTCGATCGAACTCGTCGACGACGGCGCGCGTCTTCGACCATTGGGTCGGAGCGTAAAGCGCGGCGCCAAAATAAGTTTGCGCGACGGTCGACTTGCCGGATCCGGACGCGCCGACGATCAGCCCGATCGACCAGGGTTCGTCGGGAGTCGGCGGTTCGTCAAATTCGAGCGTCGTAACGACTTCGCGCAAATTCGGCTTGTCGGCGGCCCCGACGATTCTCGCGACGCGCGCGGAATCGTCGACGGGGCAGACGAGTTTTAAAATTCTTTTGGTCATAAGTTACAGATCCTCGCTCGGTATCCTTCCCGTTTAAGACGTTCGTAAAGTTCGTCTTGCGATTCTTCGTCGTCGCATTCGACGATCAGTTGAAACGATTGGGGAACGTCTTTGTCGTCGTTTTCGTCGTCGAGGTTTTGACAGAAGTCGTCGCAGGTAAATTCGACGCCAAACGGTTCGAAGTCGAACTCGAACGAATCGAGTTCCCGCGCGAGGAGCTCGTCGTCCCACGACGAGAGTTCGTGCAATTTGTTGTCCAGAAGCCTGTACGCTTTGATTTCGTCGTCCGACAAGTCGTCGGCCAGGACGCAGGGGACCGTCGCGAGTTTGAGTTTCAGCGCCGCGAGGTAGCGCGTATGTCCGCAGACGATCGTCTTGTCGGCGTCGATTACGATCGGCTGTTTGAACCCGAAGCGCCTGATCGATTCGGCGACGCCGTCGACGGCGGTTCTGTTATTGCGCGGATTGTTTTGGTAAGGTCGTATTTCCGAGAGGTTGTATTCGTATATGGTCATTTTGCGCGCTTTGTTTTTGAGGGGGATATGCGTTTTGGGCGGCTCCGCCGAAAGCCGGGGACGCCAATTCCCGGACGGCAAGTAGTTGGGCGCCGCGTTGATTAACGAGAACAAAGTCGACGCGTCGCTTCAGGCGTCGAGCCGCCGCCTGTAGGAGGCGGGTTCGCAGATTTTGGCGACGCCCGGTTCACAGAATCCTTTATTTTGGCGCCGCGTTGTTATAAGGTTATTACGTTTTTGCGCCGCTTTAGTCAGACAACCCGCTCGCTACGGCGAGCGGCTCGGACGTGCGTTTTAGCGTAGCGCCGGTCATAGCGCCAGCGGGGTGGAGGCGAAGGAGCCGCCTTCGTCGTCGATCGGCTCGTAGTCGGCCAGGTCGGTCAGCAGACGCCTTGCGGCGTCGCAAATCAACGGGGCGGCGCGGGCGCGGTCGAACGTCGCGGACAAGTTCGCGACTTCGACGCGCGTAATTCCCAACGCGAGCGTTTGCGGGAATTGCGTCGGGTCGCTTTTGAGCAGCCAGAGCGCTTCCTCGCAAATCGCCGCCGCGACGCGCTCGTGCCAGCGAACCGCGCCGTTCGACGTTTCGACGCGCGCGGCGTCGCGAAACGCAAACGCGCCGGCGATTAAATACGACGCTTGCGTAAGCGCGCGCGTTCGTTCGCTTTCGGGCGCGTTTGTCCACGCGTCGGCGTAAAGTCGGCCGGCAAAATATTCGTTCGCGTCGTTAAGCGACGCGACGGGTCGGGCGTCGTCAGCCATGGTTCGCTCCTTTCGCCTGTTCGGCGGCCCGGTCGAGTTCAAATCGCCTGATCAGCTCGTCGAACGGGAGAGGAGTCGGAACGCAATAGAGTTTCAATTTGCCGTTTTCGCGATAAATTACAGCCGCCGCGTTTGGAGGAGTTTCGCGTTTGTCCATGACTTATTCCTTTGTAAAACGGAAGACGAGTCGAACGATCCCGACGTTACGCAAGCGTCGCCGCCGACGATTTCAAGCCGGAGATTCGACACAGCGCCTGTTTGGCGTTTTTGAATTCCGCCGTGTATTCTCCCAGCAAAATCGCGCGGCTTCCGTCGGTTCCGGGCGCGGTTCCCGGCTCGGTGTGGAGCGCGCGGCCTTTGAGGGGCACAAGCGCGAAGCCGCGCGTGTCGCAGACCCAGACGTCCCCGTCGGGAATCGACGGCTCGACGACCACTTTCATCACCGCGCCCCCCGCGGACGTTACGAACTGGTCGACGTGCGTTCCGACGATCGGCGAGCCTTGCGGGATATTCACCTGCGAGGCCATAAACGTCGAAATTACCTGCGCCTGGCCCGTTCCGCAGACGATCGCGTCGGGGACGCAGCCGGCGTCGGCGACGTCCTGCGCGGCAAGGTTGATTTTATTCATCGTCAGCGGGGCGTTTTCGTAGACGCGGGCGAGCCCGCCCGACTGCGTGCCGAAGTAGTACAGGCCGCCCATCGCGCCGGGCGCGGACGCGGTTCGGCGCGTTTTGACTCCGAAGACAAGCGCCGCGTTCATGCGGCGAACGATCGCGTCGGTCGCGTATTGGAGCTGAACGTTGATCGCGTTTTCCATCCCCGCCTGATCGATCGCCTGGGCGGTTCCGGTTATCTCGACGTCCCCGCGAAAGATCTGCGTAAAATTCGATTCCGTATGCGATTGCATGAAAAAATCTTCGCCCGACGTCGAGCCTTCCTGGATCGGTCGCGAGTCGAAGACGAGAACTCCTCCGCCGGAGGCCGCGTACGTCGAAAGGTCGAGCGACGAGCCGTTCGCCGCGACAAGCTCCGGAACGATCGTCGTTCCCGCGACGGAACTTACGCGCAACACGGCCGAATCGCCCAGGATATGGAACAGGTCTCCGACTTGCCAGCCGGTCGAATTGGCGACGGTAAACGCTCCGGCGCCGCTTCGTATTCGTAGCTCGTAAACGATTTGGTCTTGGGCGTTTCGACTCCTTCGAGCCAGCAATGTTCGGGGTTGGTCGCGCAACGCGCGATCGGACGACCGAGTTCGTCGGAGCCGGCCGAGCGCGGCATATTGAAAAGCCGAATGAAGCGCGGAGTTTGCGCGGCGCGCCACGAAAGCGCGTCCGAAAGATCGACGCGCGCGTTGAGTAAATCGATAGTGGTAATAGACATAAGACGACGTCCTTTCGTTATGGGTCAATGTTGAATCGTCGGCAAACGGAAGCGGTCGACGTTTAATAGAGCCGTTCGACTTTTTGTCGCGGCGCGTAGTTCAAGACGTCGGCGAAGTTCGTTCCTTCAAGCGCGCGTTGGAACCGTTCGCGATTTGCGTTCGCGTTCGCGTCGACGGACCCCGCGGACGCCGCCGCGCCTTGAGAGCGATTGAGCCAGTGCGGAGAGAGCGCGAGCTCTTCCCTGAGCGTTTCTTCAACCGAGCGCATGTCCTGAGTTTGCGCGACGCCCTCGTCGTTGAGTTTGAACATTGGCGCGAGGCGTTTGACGTCGCGTAACGCGGATTCGCAACAGTCGAGTTTTCGCGCCGTTTCAACAAGTTGTTCTTCGATCGCCGCGCGCGTCTCCCGCTCTTTGTAGGCGGCGTTTTCTTCGCGCAACGGCTTGATTTCCGCCTCGAGCGCGGCTGCTCTGGCGCGACTTGCCGACGCGCGGTCGGCGTAGCGTTGAATCGCGGCGCGAAGTTCGCCCGGCTCGACGGCGTCGGCGCGCAGTCGCTCGAGTTCGGCGTCGACGTCGGCGCGTTCGTCGACGAGCGCCTGCAGTTTCTTTTCCAACTCTTCCCGCCGCCTGGTTTCCGATGCCGCTTTTCGCTCCGCTTCGTCGCGTCGCGCGAGGCAGTCGTCCGCAGCGACGTCGCGAAGTCGAAAGACGGTTTTTCCAGACTCGTCGGTCGTTTGTTCGATCGCCGCGTCGAGCGCTTCGGCGAGTTCTTCCCGACTGGCGTACGCGTTAAAGATTTCGTTCATATGCGTTGCTCCTTGATTTGGCGCCGCGTCTCCGGCGCGATTGTTTTGTCGCCTGATTATTGAGAGGACGCGTCGAGTTATTCGTGTTTTTTTATCTTTTTTGAAAAAAGTCGGTATTTTTTCTCCGCCGCCGGATAGTATTCCAACGAGCGCCGCGCCGACCTGGCGCCGTGCGATAGCGTCGACGACAGGAAGAAAAGAAAAAAGTCTAGCGTCGCCGTTCTATTGGAACAAGTCGTGAAAACGCGATTCGTCCTTTATGAAAACGGAAATCTAGCGTCAAAGACAAGTAAAAAGGAAAAGCGCGTAGCGCGTCGAACGAGGAGAAGACAATGTTGGAAAACGTATTTGCCGGTCCCGACGGGATAGCGGCGCGCCTTGTCGCGCTGCTCGGGGGCGTCGGTCGAATCAAAATTCGTTGGGACGAGTCGGGCGCGTACGAAATTCGCGAGATTCCTTACGCGGTTGTCGACGAGCGCGACGCCGAAGGGCCGTCGCCGACCCCCGGCGGGCGAACTTGGGAAACAAACGCCGTTTCCAACGGGCTGAGACGTCTCGAGGCTCTTTTTTCATGCTATGTTCCGTCGTCGTCGCTCGACGCGAAACCGCGCGTCGGAATCGACCTGTTTTGCGTCGACGATCGCGATTATTCGATCGAGCGCGTCGATTGCGTTCGCGCGGGCGGCGAGGTCGTTTTGTATCAATTGACGTGTTCGCGAAGATAAGGAGCGACGAGATGCGTTCGAAATACGTTTTAGATTTCCTGGAGCGCTCGATTCTCGCGTTGAAGATACGCGGGATCGGGACGCGTGAGATCGTTAGGCCCAACTCGCTTGTCGACGTCGGATCGTGCGATCTCTATTTCGAGACGTTTGCGTCTGATTTTTCAACGCGCGCGGAGACGGAAAAGAGCGTGAAAACGCGTTGCGTCGGCGCGATTGTCGTTTCGGGCAGGCGCGGCGAAGGGATCGAACGCGTCGACGCGATCGCGCAGGCGCTCGCCGATCTTTTTTCAAGTTACAACAAGAACCGCTTGGGCGGTTGGACGACGCGAGAGAGGATCTTTGCGAATTCTCTTAATCAATTGGCGTCGCGAGTTTACGTCGTCGGAGTCGAGCGGTCGAACGGACTTGTCGCCGACGGCAGGTATAAGACGAAAATATCCGTTCAACTGGAAATATTTGAGGAGCGACTATGACTGCGGTCAATCGATGGAGCGAAGACGGAGTGGTGCGCAAGAACAGCTTATTGCGCGCGAAGTTGACGTTGACGGCCAAGAGCGCGTCGAGCGGCGCGATCGCCGTCGTCGGCGATTATTACGAGTTTAATTGCAAATCGAAGACGTTGCCGTGTTGCGCGAAAGCGCCGACGTGGAGCGACGTTACCGACAATCCGAGCGAGCCGGTCGGATACGCGTACGCCGGCAAGCCCGAGCGGCTCGAAACGATCGAGTTGACGACGAGAACCCCGCTTCAGCTTACTTACGACGAATTGATCGAACATCTCAAGGGGGGCGACGTCTTCACGTTGTCGTACGTATACGACGACCCGCACGAGAGTTCCGTCTATACGATCACGTTGACGAACTGCCAGATTATCGGCGTGGAGCCGGCGGCGGGTGGCAACGATTCCGGATCGCAGACGACGATTCGGATCTTGCCCGAGGGCGGGTCGTCGGAGAATATGCCGGCGGTTACCGTCGCGGCGCGCGTCGGGAACTAAGGAGGGCGGGCGATGTTCGATATCAACGAGTTTCTCAACGCGCCGTGCGTCGACGAGTCGACCGTCGTCGAACACGGATCGGAAGCGTTTCGAATTCGGCGACTTAACGGCGCGCAGCGACTGCGGTATAACGATTTGTCGACGGAGTACGAGCGGATCAGGTTCGCGTTGGCGCGCGGGCTGATTTCGGGGCCCGACGCGACGCCGATCGGCGAGGAAAACGCCGCGAAATTGATCGAGCGCTCGGGCGCGCTTGCCGAGGCGCTTTTTGTCGATATCTTCGACTTGACGCAGGAGTCGTTGCGAAAAGAACGCGAGATTTGGCGGGAAGTTAAAAAAAAATAGCGGATCCGTCCCTGGACGACTGCTCCGCGCTGCTGCGACTCTATCGGTTTCGACATAATCTGCCGGAGAATCAAATTGCGTCGCGGCGCGAGGCGCTCGAAGACGCGTTTTACGCCAGGGCGATTTCCGAGGGATTGGGCGCGCCCGATCGAATCGAGACGGTTCTCGGCGCGATCTATCGGACGCTTGGAAGAATCGCGCTCGCGCAGGGCGTCGACATGGCCGACGTCGCCGCGAAGGTTGGCGAGCCGAGAGTCGCGCCGCCGCGCGCGTATCGCGCCCCGACGCAAGAGGAGCGCGAACGCGAGGAGGACGAGGAAGTGCGACGGGCGTTCGCGCCGACGTTGGCGAGAGCGAAAGCGATATTAAAGCGAACGGGTTCGACAAGCGTTATACCGTCGCGTTAATCGCCGCCATCCGGGGACTTGCGTCCCCGGCTTTTTAACGGCGCTTCGCGCGGGGACGCTCGGCCGTAAAATAACCGCCGCCGCGATTCGACGTGGAATCGCGGCGGCGGTTTTCGTTGTTTGCGAGTTCGGTTTCAACGCGCCTATTTATACGACCCGCCGCCGGACTACGGGGCAGAGCCGACCGGCGGGAGGCGGTTCTAAAAGGCCCCTTCGACCTTTAGAAGGCGGCTTGCGAACCGGAGTCGACGCGACGCCTTTTTTGCCTGCGGCATACGCGCGACGAAGGCGCGCTTCTGCCTGCGGCTCCAATTGCGGATCACGGCTTGCGCCGATTACAAATCGTTTCTGTCGTCGACTTGCGCTTTAAATTCGTCGGCGTTTCCTTTGAGCTCGGGGGCGTACATCGCCCAGATCTTCGTCGGAAGCGCGGAGAACTTGCCGGGGGTTTCGGCGCGGAGCTTGTAACTAACCGTCGACGTACCCTGCCTGACTCGCGTCGCGAAGAAGCAGACGCGGTCGTCGCGATACTCGACGTACGCGCCAAGCGCGTTGCCGTCGTAACCGCTGCGCTGTTCGACCGGCTCGTACCCCGCCGGCTTGAGGTCTTCGAGAAGAATCGATTCGTATTCGTTCTTGCTCTCGACAATCAGCTCGACTTCAATCAGGTCGCCGGAAGTTACCGCGTCGCCCGACTTAAGCGGGACGCGATCGTAGCGTTCGACGCGCTGCGTCACCGCCTGGCCGCGTCCGCCTTCGACCGTTTCCGTCGCGTCTTTGCGCTCGACGAGCTTGTAGTAGCGGCGTTCGGTCTTGAGTTCAAGCCCGGCTTTTTCGATCGGGTCTTCGAGCGTGAAGAATTCCAGATACGCGTTGTAGTACAACGGGCCGTCCCCTTCGACGCGCATCGTCACCGTATGTTCGCCGGCAGTCAGCGCTTCGGCGGGCAGTTCGAGGGTTCCGTCCGTCTCAAAGAGATTGTCGGGCGTATACTCGACCGTCGTCTTCAACTCGCCGTCGACAAAGACTTTGACCGTTTCGTTCGGGGCGAGCTCGTTCGTCTTTTGGAGATATTCCGTAAACGCCTCGACGCACAACGCCGTGTCGCGCGTGGAGTTCCAGTAGGTCGCGTTCTTGCGGTTGTTGAGCAGATACTTCACGAGCCGCGAGGCGTCGTCTTCAATACCGAGCTTCTGAAGCGTCGCTTTGTCGACGCGCTGCAGGAGCCGCAGATAGTACGCCTGCGTCTCGTACTCGCCGCAGTACCACGACCAGAAATACCAGCCGTTCACGCGGCCCAGATCGAGCCAGACCGTCTGGTTCTCGTCGTCGACTTTGCGATATTGCGACAGGAGCCGCAAGATCGTTTCGACGCGCAACTTGCCGTCGTCGGAGAGGTTCGGCTCTTCGGTCAGCGCGATCGCGTAGGTCGAGAGCGGGTAGAGCTGGACGTCGGTTCGCGCTTCCCAAATCAGCTCTTTCATGACGGCGTGAACCGCGAACGGATCGGACGCGTTGAGCTCCGCTTTTTCGTAATCGACGTATTCCTCGGAGAATCCGCTCGGATGAACGCCGAGTTCGGCGAGCGCGAAGTAGACGGCCGCGTCGGTCGAATCGGCCTCGCGCTTCCATTTGTCCCACGCGCCTTGTTCGCGTTTCTTCTCGTCGTCCCAAACTTTGCCGCGAATAATCTTTAACGCCTGTTCGCGCTCGTAGTTCATCAACCATTGTTTGCCGCGCTCGATCGCGTTTTGATCGACTTGCTGATCGCATTCGAGCGCCTTTTGAAGCCCTCTGGCGACCAGCGCGGTCAGGCGCGCGGTCGACCGCTCGCCGGGCCCGTAGAACCAGCCCCAGCCGCCGTCGCCGTTTTGCATCGACTGCAACTTCGCGACCCCTTCTTCGGTTCGCTTACGCACGACGTCGATATCGAAGACCGGCTCGTTGAGCGGGTTGCGTTTTTGCCATTGCTTCGCGCGTTCCTGCGCGTCGCCGAGTTCCTGCGCGTTCAGATTCGCTTTTTTCGTCTGAAGCGCGGCGAGGTCCACGCCGGCGTCTTGCAACGCGCGTTGCGTCATGACCAGCGGCAGGAACTTGTTGAGCGTCTGCTCGGTGCATCCGTACGGATATTCGCACAGGTACGGGAGCGCGTCGAAAATCGCGCCCGCGAGAGTCGGGGAGAAGCGAACGGTCAACTTCGTCGTTTCTTCGCGACGCTCCGCGGGAATCGTCAGCGTAAAGGTCGACTCGCGAACGTTCGGCTCGTCGGACTTCGTTTCGGACGGTTCTGCGGGAAACACGACGCCGGAGACGGCGATTTGCTTGGAGATTCCGTGCTCGTTGACGACGATCGTATCCTGAATCGCGTCGGACTCTTCGTTCGTAAGCGCTTTCATGAGCAGCGTCGCGACGCCGGGGCCGTCGGCGCGAACCGTCCAGTCGACGCGCGTCTCGCCGCCCGCGGGAACGACTACGTCGCGCGTCTGTTCGACGCCGTCAAGGAACGTCAGGGTCGCGGTCGATTTTTCGGGATCGTCGGTCGGGAATTCGAGCGAGACGCGAACTTTCTTTTCGGAATCGAGATAGTTGTGAACGTTCGCCGAGAAGACGACTTCGTCCTTTTGCGTCAGGAATCGCGGCTTCTGCATGCGAATGATCACGTCTTTGCTCGTGACGATTTCCGACTCGCCGGAGCCGACGCGCAGGCCCGCGCCGACCGACCACGCGGCGATCTTCCACGTCGTGAGGTTCTCGGGCATGTCGACTTCGATTTCGATCACGCCGTTGTCGTCCGGCTTAAGGTCGGCGGCCCAGTAGGCGACGTCGGCGAGATTCTTGCGAACCGTCGCCTCGACAAGCGGCGCGTCTTCGCCGTCGCCGGCGTCTTTATCCGCCTGTTTTTCCCTCTTGGCTTCGTCGAATCCGTTGGTCAACATCGCTTTGGCCATCATGGGCGCGGCGGCGGGGGCGGGCATAGCTCCGTCCGCCATAGCCATCGACGCCATCGGCGCTTCCGCCGCGGCGTCAAATTCCATCGCTTCGGCTTCTTCGACGACCATGTCGTCTTCAAAAGCGGCCGCTCTTGATCTCATCGCGGCGCCCTTTCTCAGGGCCCTGCCGCCGCCCATGCCGCCCATGGCGCCGTAGGCCAATCCGTTCATATTGCCGCTGAATTCGATCTCGTTTCCAAAGACGCCGATCGGGCTGAGCCGACGTTGCGCTTCGTCCGGATAGACGTAATGGAGGACGTTGAAGAACGTCGATTGCGACAAGTTGTCCATGGAGCCTAAACTGGCGTTGCGTCGCCACTTCCAGAAGAACTCGCGCACGTCGCCGACGTTGCTTCCGCCGGAGACGTATTCGAGCGACTTGTCGTAGACGGTCACGACGGTCTGGCCGACGACGGGCTTGCCGTCCACGTCGGTCAGGCGCAATTTAATCGCGGCTTTCTGACCGGGCTTGACGCGCTCGGCGTTCGGTTCGACCGCGACGTCCAGAACGCGTTTCTCGGGGGGAACCGCAAGTTCTTTTTGTTCGGCGAACAACTTGCCGTCGAAGACGGTCGTCGCCTGAACGAAAATGTTCGGCTGGTCGGCGACTTCGATGGGAACGTCGACGTAAGCGACTCCCTTGTCGAGCTTAATGAACGTCGGCGCGCCAACGACGACGTCCCCTTTCGGACGCGCGTTGAAAAGCACGTACGCGTCGGGATTGTTCGACGCTAGCTGAATATGCGCGACGTCGCCGACGGAGTATTCGGGCTTGTCGGGAATAATTTCAAGCGAGTTGAATCGGTAGTCGGCGTTTTTGGCCGTCGCCGTCGTTTGACCGCGCACGATAACGAGCTGACCGCCCTCTTCCGCGACGCCGTTTTCGGACGTGACGACGCACGAGACGCGGTATTGGCCGGGGTTCGCCGCCACGATTTCGACGGTTCCTTTGCCCTCGTCGTTTGTCTTGAGTTCCTGCGTAAAGACTTCCGTTTCAATCGGTTTGACCGATTTGTCGTCGGTTTTTTCGTACGCGACCTGATACAGTTTGACAACAGCGTTTCCGGAAACCGGCTTGCCGTCGAGCCGACGCGCCTGGAATCCAAGATTCATCGTGTCGCCGACGCGGAAGTACCCGCGATCGAACCAGACGTACGTCTGGAACGGCTTGCGCGCCGCGTAGACTTTCCCCTTGCCGGAGATCGTTCGACGCGACTGATCGGTGACGTCGGCGCTGATTTCATATTCCTGGTCGTCGTTGGGATAGATCAATCTCGCCAGGGACGAATCGACTTCGATTTCAAACGTTCCGTCCGCTTCGAGTTTCGCTTCTCCTTCGACGACGACTTCCGGAACTCCGGCGGAGCGCGGCGCGTAGAAGGGCGGGAGCTTGCAGCAGCCCCAACGGAACCAGCCGGGGTACCACTCGCAGTCGTAAGTGAACTGCCAGTAGCCGCAGCCGTAGAACCAGTCCCAATACCGCGCGGGGTAGTAGGAGGAGCGGTAATTGGTTCTGGTAACTTTATAGGAGACGATCGCGTTGGCGACCGGCGCGCCGAAGTAGTATTTCGCGTTGACTTTCGCTTTGAACGAGTCGCCGAGCGCGACGGGGTCTTTGGGCGCGTCGACGGTTACCTGAAACTCCGGCTTGCGGTATTCTTCAAGTCGGAACGAGCCGTCGCCGAGCCAGTATTCGATATTTCCGTTGGAGTCGTTTTTCTTGTAGAGTTGAACGTTGTAGACTCCCAATTGCGCGTCGCCGGGTATTTCAAACGAATCGGCAAACGCGCCGTATTCGTCGAGCGTCACGCGTTTTTCCGCGACTTTGTCGCCGTTGGGCGCGGTGATTTGATAATCGACCGTCTGGCCCGCCCAGCGATTGTCGTCGGGGGCGTCGTATTGGGCGTCTCCGACGATGAATTTGAATTCCGCCTTTTGTTTCGGACGGTAGATCGGCCGGTCGGAAACGAAGAACGCGCGCGTGTTGCGGAAGACGTCGTCCCCCGCGAAGATTCGCCAGAGGCCTTGGAAATCCATGAACGAATATTGATCGGCGCCTTTTTTGTCGTCTTTAGGAACGATAGCGAGGACTTGCGTCGACTCGTCGTCGGGTATTTCCTTGTTGTCGAAGAGGACGGAGCCGCTCTTGTCGGTTCGTTTTGAAAAACTCTTCGTTCGGACCGTCTGTTTGCCGTTGTTCCAGCGATGGTGGACGACGAAGAATTCGATCGTTTGTTCGACGAGCGGCTCGCCGTCGTTCGCGTCGAGCGCGAAATAGCGGTTGCCTTCCTCAAATTGTTTCTTGACGATCGCGACGTCGCGCAGCCATACGACCGCGACGTCTTTATTGCCGTCGTTGGCGGCGATTTCGACCAGGTACGCGCCCGGCTCTTTGACGGGCAGATTTAGCGGCGCGACGCGGTCGTAATGGTTCGGATCGGGATCCAAATCGATCGAGTAACGCGCGACTTCCTCGCCGACGAAGTCGACTTTTTCAATCGCTTTGAGCAAATTCTTGACGTCGGCTCGATTTCTGTAGTTCTCGTCTTTGTTCGGCGCGAATTTATCCTGCAAAATCATGTTGAGGACGTTGGCTAGCCCGCCGATACGGCCGTTTTCCTTCCAGAACTTGTCGGTTCGCGCGATTTTAAGAACTTCGTCGACGTTAAGTTTTTTGGCGACGACTTCCGCGCCGGTCGCGTTGCGGAACCGGACGTTCAGACTGGCGTCGGTCCCCGCGACGACGGAGCTGCCGTCGATCGAGACGCGCGGCTCGACGATTTGCGCGAGCGCGCGTTTGGCGTTTTCTTCGACGTGTTTGGGAAGATCTTTGCGTTCGAGAATCTGGCTCCAGATTTTCGCCGCTTTGTCAAGCTGGCGTCGGTTCTGGTATTCCTGCGCGATATTCATAAGAACGCCGTTTGCGTCGGACGGGCGTTCTTCGAGCGTTTCATACCACATGTTGATATAGTCGTATTCCGGAGGGAGCTTGAAACGCTTGACGCCGGTCGCCGTCCTGGCGATCGTTTCGTCGTCGGCGAGCGTGTTAAGCGCCCAGATTCCCGCCTGACGCTCTTCCTGGTCGGCTCCGGAATCTTCGTTGAAGAAGAATCGGTAGGCGGCGAGCGTCTGAACGCCAAAGACCTGCTGCGCTTCCTGCGAGCGGACGTTCAGGACGTATTGTTTGGAAGCCGGATCGATTTCCAGAAGTTCGCTAAACAGGAACTGGCGCCGTTCGCCGTCGTTTTTCGCGGCTTCGAACGATTCGGGAGCGGTGAAGAAAATCGGATTTCCTTCCGCGTCGACGGGCGCTCCGGAGTTGCGATTTTCGCGGTACGCGTAGTCGTTGGGAACGTAGTCGGCAAGGGTGGAAAGATCGGTCAACTTCTGCTGACGCCAGTAGTTATACGCGCCGTTTTCGAAACAATCGGCGAAAGAAATATAGAAAGCGCGATATTCCGAAAAGCTCTTCGCGCCCTCGTCGCGCTTCTTTTGAATTTCCGCTTGAACGATCGCAAGAGCGTCCGCGTAGATTTGCAATTTGCGAACGCGTTTACGGTCGTGGCACGAGAGCAGGTCCTCGCGCCAATCGTGCGTGTAGACGAATTGCCCGTCGAGCATGTAGCCCGTGTCCGGAAGGTAGCCGTAGAGCTCGGCGACCTGCTTCTTGACCTGCCAGGAATCGGGCCGCGCCTCCAGCGCGCCTTCGAGCGTCTGTTCGAGTTCCGCGTACCCGGTTTCGTTGTTTTCCAGACGTTGAGTCGTTTCCGCGTACTTTCTTAGCGCCGTAATAAACGCGTCTTCGTCGGTTTTCGGAACGAGCAGGCTCTTGTAGACGACGCGCGAGTCGGCGACCATATTTTCGTTTAACAGCGCGTCCGCCGCCTTCATGAGCTCTTCGCTCGATTTGCCGTCAAGCTCTTTGGCCTGTTCTTCGGACGATTTGGCCGCCAAACCGGCGAAGGGCAGTTCTTTTGTGTTCGGATCGATTTTTTTCACAGCTTGTTCTCCAGGTCGCGCGGGTCTTACGACGCGACCGCCGCGCGGAGCGATTAAATCGGGAGCCGCAATAGCCGCGCCGGCGATCGTTAGAACGAAAGCCAAAAAGAGCGCGCCGATTCGGCGAGTCGAGGCGTTAAATGTCTGACGCATTTCGATGTTCCTTTATTGGAAAGGCTTTTCGGAACGGCTTGCCGCGCAAAACGCGCGGTCGTTTCGTTTGTTTCTGGAATCATAACAAAACGGGAAAGAAACTTCAAGCGTTCGTTGTTATTTTCCGCAGAGGGCGCCGACGCGAAGCGACTCGTCCGTCGCCGAACGCGCCCTCGAGGATAGTTGCCGCGCCCGATTGGGCGTTGCGGTTTTTTTGCGGATTTTTCAGGAAAAAATTAAAAGGTCGGTTTGTAACGATTGTTTTCAATATATATGTAGCGCCGAAATCAGCGGCTATAAAAGATTTTTTTACATTTCCGGTTAAAAATTTCGATTATTGGCAAGCGACGCGTCGAATTCGGCGCATTGCCTGACGGCTCAGACGCGCGTCGACGCAATTTGCCAAAACTTTAGCGTTTTTTTAGAGTCCGAAACAACTGTTACAACAAGTATAATTTCCGAAAAGTAGAAAAAATATTGGGAATATACTTGTAAAAGGACTTTTTAGACGTTAGAATATAGGCAAAATATGCGATATAGAAAGACGGGTAAATTTTGTTAAAGCGCTTAAAATGCGAAAAGATTTGCTTGCGTCATGAGAAAGAAACGTTCGTCGGCCGCGCGAGAAGGCGGGGCGAACGTCAGAGATAACCGGAGACGGTTCGCGGGGTCGCGGGTCGTTTCGTCGAACGTTAGGCGTCCGAAGTTTGTTCGAGCGTCGACCAGGCGTAGAGGAGTATTGCTATGAAATTCAACGTTAAATTCGCGCTGCGTTGCGTCGCCGTCGTCGCGACGGTCGCCGTCGCTTCCAACGCTTTCGCGGCCGACGGACTGTTGGGGTCCGGTTTGTTTAAAGGTCTTGTTCCGTCGAGATCGGCGGCGGTTTCCGACGATTTCTTCGCCGGCGAGGCGATTACGTTCGGCGACATGAGCTACTCGGCTTACGCGTCGAGCGCGATCGACGGCTCCTACGGCGAATGCGCTTCCTGCGCCGGTCAGGCGGAATCGGTCGACGACGGTTATTACGTCGATTACGGGTATCCCGTCGCGTACGATTACGGCTACGCCGACGAATACGGCTGGGCTCCTGCGTCCGGAGGTCCCGTTCGCAATTTCCTGCGCGCGCCCGTTCGCACGGCGTTGCGCGTTCCCGAAGCTGTTCTTCGCGGCGTTCGCAATTTCCTGTTCGGCTCCTTTGACTACTGCCGTCCGGCGTACGTCTGCGATCCCTGCTGGACCGTTTGCGACGACTGCTGCTACGGCGATTGGTCGCCTTGCGCCGTCGACGCGTGCGATCCTTGCGCGCCCATGGCTTGCGCTCCCGCGTGCGGACCTTGCGATCCGGCCGTCTACGCGCCCCGCTCCTGCTGCGGAAACGGCTACGCGCCCGGCGAAACTCATCCGCTCGATCCCGCGACCGGTCTTCAGGAAGGCGCGAAATCCGATCAGGAACCCGCTTCCGCCGTTTCGACCGACGATCTGGATTCCGATTCTCCCGCCGTTCCCGCCGCCGAAATGAACGACGAAGATCAGAGCAGACCGATCGACACGTTCAATTCCGCGCCCGAAGAGGATCCGACGAACGACAGTTCCAGCTTCATTAAGATGCTCGTTCCGGAAGACTCCGTCGTCTACGTCAACGGGTATCGCACCAAGCAGAAGGGCGCGTTGCGCACCTTCGCCGCGCGCAACCTCGAATTTGGCGAAACGTACGAATTTGAGATTCGCGTCGTCGCCGTTCGCAACGGCAAGACGTTCGAAGACGTTCAAACGACGACGTTGACCGCCGGCGACTCCACGTCGATGGCGTTCAACCTGACGCTCCGCGACAACGAAGCGTACGCGTACAGCAAATGAGCTTGTAGTCGCAGTTCCGATAAAAAACAAAACCGCCGCCGACTCAATATGGGTCGGCGGCGGTTTTTGCGTCTTCATAGCCGGGGATGTAAATCCCCGGATGGACAAGAGTTATGGCGACGCGTTAATCGACGTTGCCTGCGTCGTTCGGGCGACATGGGCGCCCTGCCGCCCGCGGCTCCAATTTTGCGTTTTGGCGTCGCGTTAATCGACGCCGTTCTTTTCGTCACAGCGCGGAGATCGTTTTGAAGTCGCCTTTCAGGGACTGATACAACTTCTGATAGACCGGGAAGGCGGCGTCGTATTTCTTTTGCGCGTCGGGGTTGGGCGCAAGTTCCGAGACGCGCGAGATCGTCGCGTCGCACGCTTCCTGAACGTTCTTATAGTCGCCTCCGCCGACCGCCGCGAGGAGCGCGACGCCGAACGCGGGGCCTTCTTCCGAATTGAGCGTCGTCACTTTGCTTCCAAAGACGTCCGCCTGAATTTGACGCCAGAACGGGCTCTTGGCGCCGCCGCCGGACGCGCGAATTTCGTCGATAGGAACGCCGAGTCCGCGGAAAATGTCGATCGATTCGCGCAGCGAGTAGCACACGCCCTCGAGAATCGAGCGAACGATTCGTCCGCGATCGTGCGCGAGCGTCAGGCCGACGAAGCAGCCGCGCGCGTCGGGGTCGGCGTGCGGGGTGCGCTCGCCGCTCAGGTACGGCAGGAAGAACAGACCGTCGGCGCCGATCGGCGTTTTCGCGGCTTCCGAGGTGAGAATATCGTAGACGTCGACGCCCTGTTCGTTCGCTTTGTCGCGCAGTTCCATGCACAGCGCGTTGCGGAACCATTGGAGCGAGCCGGCGGCCGAGAGCGTGACGCCCATCATGTGCCACTTGCCGCGAACCGCGTGACAGAACGTGTGGACGCGCCCGAGTTTGTCGAATTTCAATTCGTCCGAATGAACGAACGCGACGCCGCTCGTGCCCAGCGACGTCGAGAGGGAGCCGGGTCGAACGATCCCGTTGCCAACCGCGCCCGCGGCGCAGTCGCCCGCGCCGCCCACGACGAAGCAGTCGGTCGTAAGTCCCAGCGCTTCCGCCGCTTCCTGGGTCAACTTGCCGGTAACGTCTTCCGATTCGTAGACGGTCGGCAGGAGCGATTCGTCGAGTTGAAGCGCGTCGAGCAGGGGCTTGGACCACTTGCGTCCGGCGACGTCCAGGAGCAGGGTTCCGCTCGCGTCGCTCACCTCGGTGGCGTAGTCGCCGGTCAGACGACGGCGAATTTCGTCTTTGGGCAGAAGGACTTTGGCGACGCGTTCGAAATTCTCGGGCTCGTTGTTTCGAAGCCAGACGATTTTCGGCGCGGTAAAGCCGCTCATGGCGGGGTTGGCGACCATTTCGATGAGCTTTTCGCGTCCGCCCGCCGCCGCTTCGATTTCGGCGCATTCCTTGGCGGTGCGCTGGTCGTTCCAGAGGATCGCGGGACGAATGACCGCGTCGTTTTTATCAAGGAAAACGGAGCCGTGCATTTGGCCGGACAAGCCGATTCCTTTGACGTCGGAGCCTTTAACGCCCGCTTTCGCCAGGACGGCGGGGACCGTTTCCACGACCGCCTTCCACCAGTCGTCCGGGTTCTGTTCGCTCCACAGCGGCTTGGGCGCGTAACAGGGATATTCGCCGACTCCGCTCGCCAAAATCGTTCCGTCTTCACGGATCGCCAATACTTTAGTGCCCGACGTGCCTACGTCGATTCCAAGGTAAACGCTCATCGACATATTCTCCTTTCTGAATAAGGGCGTCGATATAATTGATCAGTTGATACTATGATATAGCGCCCGCAAGAGAATTGCAAGAGGTCCGACGCGGACTCCCGGTTTGCGCGAAACACGCGCATTTCAAAAACAACGTCTCGAAGCCGCCCTGTTTGTCTGCGGCGTTCGGGCGACCGAGCCGCTTACGAGCGGCGGTTTCAAGAAGCGTCATGCCGCCTGCGGTTCTATTGTTGCGTTTTGGCGAAGCGCGCGTCCGGCTTCGGACCGTCGCTTCGATCGTCCATGTTGACGGTCGCTCCAATCGACGTTATAATAACGACTAAAGGAGACCAAGATATGAACGATTTCATTTCCGCCTCTCACGACGTTGTTTTCAAAGCGTTGTTCGTTCGTAATCAAGACGTTCTTAAGGCGTTTCTTAACGATTCGCTCGATTTGAATCTTACGGACGCGGATTCAATTAAAGTCATGAGTTCGGAAGACGTTCCCGACGCGGCCAACGGCAAATTCAGTCGATTTGACGTTCACGTGAGAACCGCTAATCGACGTTACAACGTCGAAATGCAAGCGCAGAAGTCGGGATTCAGTTCCGAACGCGTCTTGTACTACTGGAGCAAACTTTACGGAGACGGCTTTGAATCGGGGAGCAAATACGAAGAACTTGATCAGACGTATTCTGTCAACGTTCTTGGATTCAATTATTTCAACTGCAAAGATTATCATTCTTCTTTTTCCATACTTGAAAACGAACGTCACGAATTGCTGACGGACAAGTTGTCGATTCATGTTTTCGAACTGCCCAAAGTTCCTAAGGAGTTGATATCCGGCGATCGAGTACAGGAGTGGATGGAGATAATCAAGGCGGAGTCGGAAGAAGCGTTAGACATAGTTAGAAAACGAACGGAGAATCCCATGATTAACAAAGCGATCGACGCAATTTGTCAATTAAACGCAGACGAGAAACTCCGCGAGCAAATCCGCGTCCAGCAAAAAGCGGAATACGATTACGGAAACGACATGGCCGTCGCAAGAGACGAAGGCAGAGCGGAAGGTCTTATGGAAGGTCGCCTGGAAACTTTGAAAGAAAACGCCGCGAATATGCGCGTGGAAGGACTGGACGACGAAACGATCGCGAGAATCTTGCGCGTCAACGTCGCCGACGTCAGGATTTGGCTTGATTCAGAAGAAAAATAGGAACGGGGAAGCGTTCCGCGCGTCCGGCTTCGGACCGTTGCGTTGATCGACGCCGCCTGCGGCGTTCGGGCGACCGAGCCGCCAACGAGCGGCGGTTTCAAGAAGCGCCATGCCGCCTGCGGCTCCAGTTTTGCGTTTTGGCGCCTCCATGATCGTCAGTTTTGTCCGCCCCCAATGGAGGCGGCTTTCCGCCTGCGGCGGGGCGACGCGTCGTCGTTGTTTCTTTGCTTTTACGCGTCGCTCAATTCCGCGTATTCTGCGCTATGGCGTCGCCTTTTTTGTCTGCGCGTTCGGCTGGCGTCGCCGCCTGTTCAATAATGGAAAAGGGGGTATAATATCCCGACGTTTTAAGAGACACTTAACGGAGGCTATTATGGCGGACGTCAATCAATTCGTATATTTAGACAACAACGCGACGACGGCGATCGCGCCGGAGGTCGTCGACGCAATGCGTCCGTATTTGGAAACCAAATACTGGAACCCGAGTTCCATGTACGCGCCGGCGTCGGCGTTGGCGCGTGAAATTACGGCGGCTCGCGAACTTATCGCCAGTCGTCTTGGCGCCGCCAATCCGGACGAGATCGTCTTTACGTCGTGCGCGACCGAAAGCAACAACGCCGCGCTCGTCGGGGGTCTGCGCGCGGCGCTTAAAGCCGATCCCAAACGCCGCCATATCGTTACGACGCGCGTGGAGCATCCGGCGGTTCTTGAAGTGTGCAAACAACTTGAAAAAGACGGATACGAAGTCTCCTGGATCGGCGTCGATCGCGACGGCAAGTTGAATCTTCGCGAATACGTTCAGGCGCTCCAGCCGGGCAAGACGGCGGTCGTGTCGATTATGCACGCGAACAACGAGACGGGCGCGGTCTTTCCGATCGAAAAACTTGCGCGACTGGCTAAACAAACGGATCCGAAAATCGTCTTTCACGTCGACGCGACGCAGTCGGTCACGAAACTCCCGATCGACTTGAGCAAAGTCGGGTCCGGAGACGCTTCGACGGGCGCGTTTGGACTTGTCGACATGCTCTCGTTCAGCGGGCATAAAATCCACGCTCCCAAAGGAATCGGCGTGTTGTATATTAAGCGCGGAACCGCGTTTGAACATTTTATGATCGGCGGCCATCAGGAAAAAGGGCGCCGCGCGGGCACCGAAAACGTCCCGTATATTATGGGACTAGCCAAAGCGCTTGATCTTGAAGCGGACTCGATTGTCGAACGCGGGGAGCGCATGGCGAAAATGCGCGATCGGCTCCAGGACGCGCTCGAAACGCGCGTTCCGTATTTGATCGTGAACGGCAAGAACGCGCCGAGAACGCCTAACACGCTTAACGTCGCCGTTTACGGCGCGGAAGGGGAGGCGATTCTCATGCTCATGTCCGAACGCGGCGTGTGCGTGTCGAGCGGATCCGCGTGCACGTCCGGGTCGCTCGAGCCGTCGCACGTTCTTTCTGCGATGCAGGTTCCGTCCGGGGCGTTGCAGGGCAATTTCCGATTCAGCTTGAGTCGATACACGACCGACGAGGACGTCGACCGCGCGATCGAAGCGTTTGTCGAAGTCGTCGCCGCCGTGCGCTATACGTCGTGCAAATGGGATAACGACAAAGCCGAACCGATCGAATAGGTCCGGCTTCGGACCGGCGGTTCGCGGTCCGAAGCCGGACTGGCGGTTCGCGCTTCCGCGCGGAGATTTTGGAACCGCTCCCGTTGGTCGCTGTACGACGCCAGTCGCTGCGGACGTGAGCCGCCGTCTGCAGACGACGGATACGACGCTTAGGGCGTCGCGCGGATTCATATGAGCAAACTTTTCCAGAAACAGAGGATAGAATATGTCGACAAACAACGCGAATTGGTCGGAAGGTCAACAGGCTGGAACTTGTAACGAACTGACGATCAACGGCGTTTCATGTAAATTTCGTTACGCGCCCGCCGGAACGTTTACGATGGGCGGAACCGCGTGCGATCACGGCGCGCACGAAGTTACGTTGACCAAAGGGTTTTGGATTTTGGAAACGCCCGTTACCCAGGCTCTTTGGCGCGCGGTCGTCGGCTCGAATCCGAGTAAGTTTGTCGGCGAGAATTTGCCCGTCGATTCGATTATGGCGGTCGACGCCGACGCGTTTGTCGCGAAACTTAACGAACTTGGCGTCGCGCCCGAGGGGTTGAAATTCGCGCTTCCGACCGAAGCGCAGTGGGAATACGCGTGTCGCGCCGGAACGACGACCGAGTTTTCGTTTGGCGACGTCTGCGACGGAACGCAGGCGAATTGCGACGGGAACTACGCGTTTGGAACGAACGTCCCCGGCCCCTGGCTCCGCAAGACGACCGAAGTCGGCTCGTACCCCGCCAACGCGTGGGGACTGACAGATATGCACGGAAACGTCTGGGAATTTTGCGCCGATTTCTACGGGTTTTCTTCGACCGAGCCTCAGACGGATCCGACCGGTCCGGCGACCGGACGGCGTCGCGTTCTCCGCGGCGGCAGTTGGAACGACGGGCCCGGCAGCTGCCGATCCGCGTATCGCGGGAGCGACGCGTGTCTGCGCCCGTATCCGTACAACGGATGTCGAATCGTATTGTTGAATCCAGAGGCGTAAATTCCAAGATAGAAACGATTTACGCGTCGCGTTTCTCGCGAAACGCGCAAAGCCGCCGTTACGAAACGGCGGTCAATCGGCTCGTAAGAGCCGAGTAAAATCAAAGCGTCGCCTCGTTTGCCTGCAGTGCCCGGATGGCCAAGAGTTATGGCGACGCTCCCCGGATGGCCAAGAGTTATGGCGACGCGTTAATCGACGCCATCCGGGGCCTTGCGACCCCGGCTTGATTATTATCGGATAATCGTGCCGACGTGTTCGCCGCGCACGGCGCGTTCGAGATTTCCTTCCACGCGGAAATTAAAGATCATGATCGGCATGCCGTGATCGTGGCATTTGGCGAACGCTTCCTGGTCCATGACGCGCAGATTTTGCGAGATCGCTTCGTCGAACGTAAGATTCGGATAGAAGACGGCGTTAGGATCTTTGTTCGGGTCCGCCGAATAGACCCCGTCGACTTTCGTCGCTTTGAAGAGGAAATCCGCCTGAAGCTCGAGCGCGCGCTGAGCGGCGGCGGTGTCGGTGGTGACAAACGGCGTGCCCATGCCGCCCGAGAGAATGACGACGCGCCCTTTTTCCAGGTGCCGCAACGCGCGTCGGCGAATATACGGCTCCGCGACGACGTCCATCTTAATCGCGGTCATGAGCCGCGTCGGCTGGCCCTGCGCTTCCAACGCGTCGTGGAGCGCGGAGCCGTTGATGACCGTCGCCAACATGCCCATGTAGTGCGCGGTCGCCTCCTGAATCGACGACGCGCCGTCGGACGCTTTGAACTGCGCGCCGCGAAGAATATTGCCGCCCCCCATGACGACCGCGACCTGAACGCCCGTTTTGGCGACGTTCGCAATTTGCGCGGCGAGTTTGTTGACGGAGTCCATCGAGATGCCGCGTTCGTTCGCGGGGCAAAAGCTCTCGCCGGAGATCTTGAGTACGATTCTTTTGACGGGCGTTAAGACGTTTTCTTCGGCGTTATTTTGCATGAGGCGCTCCTTCTTCACGGTTTAGAAAGCTCGAAAATATCGTACGTCGGCGGTCGAGCGTGAATTTGATTTCATCGACGCGTTCAAATTAGCGCTAGTTTAGTACGGCGCCCCGAATTTGTCAAGTCGCGCGTCGCGTATTTTCTAATCGCGGGTTTTTCGCCGACAAAAAAAGCGCGCCGCTCTTACGAACGACGCGCTTTTTACGATTGGAGATCAAACGCTATTTACGCTTGAATCACGCCATGTCTTTGAGGGCCTTGAGAGCCTTGACCTTGATCTTGTAGTGTTCCGGCTTGGCGGGACGATCGATGGTCTTGCCGGGGTGGAACGGATCCGGAACGTTCTTTTGGCCGGGCTTAGCCGCGACGAATTGTTTCTCGATCTTGATGAGACCGGGGAGCGTGAAGCTGGCTTTGGTTCCTTTGCCGAGCTCGCTCTTGATCAAGTCGCCGAGTTGGTCGACGACGGCGGTGACGTCTTTCTTGCTCAACGAGGTTTTCTCGGCAAGAACTTGAATCATTTGCGTCTTGGTCAGGGGCTTGCAGGCGCAGTCCTTGGCGCACTTAGCGGCTTTCTTTTCTTTCGCCATTAAAATAATCCTTTATCAGAAGCGATGGTGATGCGGATGAGGTTTGTAAACGCGGGCCGAACGTCTGCGCCGATTCCATGCCGTCAACGGTAACGACAGAGCTCCGAAACCGACGCGGGGCCGTCGCGTAAAACGCGTTTTCGTTGCGAAAGCCGTTAATTATCGGCTCGTCGCTTCGAACGATGTATATTTTTATACGTTTAAATCAGCGACGTCAACGTTAAAGCCTAAAAAAATCGCAAATTTCTACATTTTTTTTAAAAAAAGGCCCAAAAAACGCGCCGAATCCCGTTGAAATAGTGTCAACCTTCGGGTTTGGGCCGTCTGAGCGGCGTTTTTTTAGCGGTTTCGACGTTCTTTTACGCCTTCCTCCCCTCCGCGCCCTTACTTTACAATTTAACGGTTCCCCGTATACTAACATGGTCGACGACTTCCCGACGTCCCCGCCGACAAACGTCGGGAAATTTTTTAACGTTAATTTTATATGCCGACGCCCCGGAAGCGGCGTCGGCGCGCCGAACGGAAATCTCGTTCGCAAAGGATTTGCACATGCAGTATAACATGGTAAGCGCGCCGGACTTCATGCCCAGCCATATGCTTCGCGACGTCCAGAATCGCAAATTTCTCGACGTGTTCAAACGCGTTTATTCGAGCGTTCCCTGGTATCGCAATTTGCTCGAAGAACACAACGTCAAACCCGAATCGATTAAATCGATCGCCGATATTGTCAAGTTGCCCTTTATTAAGAAGACAGACCTTCGCGAAACGTATCCGACGGGCATGTTCGCGCGTCCGATGAGAGACATTATTCGTTTCCACGCGTCGAGCGGCACGACGGGCAAGCCGATCGTCATGGGGTACACGCGTCACGACCTCGACGCCTGGTCGGAATGCGTGAGTCGCGCGCTTTGCATGTTTGGAATCACCGAGGACGACGTCGTCCAGGTCGCCTACGGCTACGGTCTGTTCACGGGCGGTCTTGGCCTTCACGACGGCTGCTCGAAGCTCGGCGCCACGGTCCTTCCGATTTCCGGAGGCAACACCGAACGCCAACTCACGTTGATGCAAGATCTTGGAGTGACGGTCATCGCCTGCACGCCGAGTTATTTTCTGCATATTCTCGACCGCGCGCGCAAAATCGGGTTCAATTGGGAAAACGCCAAACTCAAGCACGGCGTTTTCGGCGCGGAACCGTGGAGCGACGAAATGCGCAAAGTCATCGAGGCGGAAACCGGCATCGAGTCGCACGACATTTACGGCCTCACTGAAGTTTCCGGGCCGGGCGTGGGCGGCGACTGCTTCTGCCACAGCGGCATTCATATTTTTGAAGACCATTTCTATCCGGAAATCGTCGATCCCGACACGCTTGAAGCGCTGCCCGACGGCGAACTGGGCGAACTCGTCTTCACGACGCTCGACAAAGAAGGTATTCCTCTTATTCGATACCGCACCCGCGACATGACGCGCATTATGCCCGACCGCTGCGCGTGCGGACGAACGATTCGACGTATCGACCGCATTTCGCACCGTTCCGACGACATGATGATCATTCGCGGCGTCAACGTCTTCCCGAGCCAGATCGAATCGATTCTTTTGGATATCGATCCGACGCTCGTCAATTACCAGATCATCCTGGCCAAAGACGAGAGCGGCCTGGACACTATCGAAGTCCGCGTGGAGCCCAGCCCCGAAAAGTTCACGCAGCTTTGGAACGACGATTCCGCGAAAGAGGCGTTCCGTCGCGTGATTGCCGCCAAGCTCCGGGACACGGTCGGCATCGGGTTCAAGACGACGCTCGTCGCGCCCGATTCTCTTCCGAGAAGCGAAGGCAAGATTCAGCGCGTCTTCGACAATCGCAAGAAGAAAAACTGAGCGTTTTCAGTATAGTTATTGTCAAAGGGCCGGACCGAGCGTCCGGCTTTTTTATTGACCGAGCGCCGACTCCGCGAACGGCCGCGTTTTTTATTTCATCCTATGTCCGACGATCGTTACAGCGTTTTTTCTCCCGTTTTACCCGCGTCCGGCTTGTCCCCCGAAGAATATGTTCGCGGGTTCCAACTTGGTTTTGTCGACGACGCGCCCTTTGACGCCGCCGACGCGCTTGCGGCGACGCTTTATAAGGAACGCAACGCCGGCGCGCCGCGCGTGTCGAAGCGCGTCGACTTTAAGCCCGACGCGGTAGGAATCGCGGGGGCGGGGCTCATGGGCGTTTCGATCGCGGCGTCGTTTCTCGGCGCCGGCGTTCGCGTCGTGCTTTACGACCCGTTCGCGCCCGCGCTCGAGAGCGCGAAAGAGCGGCTTCGCGTCGAGTACGCGACGCAACGCGCGCGGCAAGGTCTTGCGTCGAGCGACGACGTCGCCGAACGGGCGCTGGTCGCCGGTCGCGTCGACGAGCTTGTTCAAACGACCGATTCGCTCGATCGGCTTGCCGAATTGCCGGTCGTCGTCGAATCGATTCCCGAGAAACTCAAGTTGAAGGCGAAACTCTATCGCGAACTCGCCGGGCGCGCGACGGCGCCGATTTTACTGCTGACCAACACGTCGTCGCTGCGCGTTTCCGAACTTGCGGCGTCTCTTTCGAGCGATCCAGGCGCGTTCGTGAGTCGAACGCGGTTCATGGCGTTTCATTTCTTTCATCCGGTGGCGCGGCGCAATCTCGTCGAAATCGCGCCGTGCGAAGAGACTGCGCAGGACGCGATCGATCAAGTCGCCGCGCTCGGTCGGGCGATTGGGAAGATCCCGATCGTCGTCGGCGACGGTCCCGGCTTGCTCGTCAATCGCCTTTTGCAGGCGTACCTCAACGAAGCGCTCAAAACGCTCGACGCGGGAGTCGCGCCGGAGCGCCTTGAGGCGATTTGCCTGAAAACGGGGATGGAGGGCGCGCCGCTACGCGTCATCGACGAGATCGGCGTCGACGTCTCGCTTCACGCCGGCTGGTCGTTTTTCAAGGCGTTTCCCGACCGAACGCATCGTTCGCCCGCGCTCGAGAACCTCGTTCGCGACGGCAAACTCGGTCGCAAGACGAAGTTAGGGTTCTACCGATACGAGTCGACGCGAAGTTGGGCGGACGACGCGGCTCTTTGCTACGAAGAACGCTCCGAGTCGACCGACCGCGCGAATTGGTCCGACGAGCAAATCGCGACGTCGATTTTCGAGTCGATTCTCGACGAAGCCGGGAGAATCGTCGACGACAAGATCGCGCGCACGTATCGCGAAGTCGACGCGGGGCTGGTCCTGGCGCTGGGGTTTCCGGCGTCCAAAGGCGGCGTGTGTTATTGGGGGGCGGTCTCCGGACGGCTAAGCTAAAATATTTTTCTAAGTTTTTTTCAAAAAGACTCGACTCGTTTTTTCCCGAACGATTCGAGTCTTTTTCTTTTTGACCTCAAAAATAATTGAACAAAATTCTAAAAAAGCTCTTCTAAAACGACAAGAACGCGCTATTATCGTAACAGAAAATAAATTTTGAACATAAAAATAAAAACGGACGTTCAAAAGAATAAGATAACATTATATAAAAGAAAGATTTGCAGTTATCGTCGGCAAAGCGCGTTTCGATGGGCGCGTCGATTTCGAACGTTCCTTTTGACGCGACGGGAACTCCGACCGGGCGGCTTCGCGCCGCGCTCCCAACGTCGTTTGAACTTGTTTGGAAAGGAGCCGACGATGAGCCTTGCGACCTATAAGCCGACGTCGGCTCAACTTGCGCTGCGCAAATTGATACGCGACAAAACGCGCGTTCTTGCGTACGGCGGCTCGCGATCGGGAAAGACGTTTGAGTTTTGCCACGCGATGATCGCTATCGCGCTGCGTTACGGAGGTCGGCACGCGGTTTTTCGGCGCTACTTCAACTCGGCGAAGAATTCGGTTTTTAACGACACGTTTCCGAAAGTCCTCGACTTGTGCTTTCCGCAACTTGCGTACAAAAGGAACTTAAACGAAACGAGAATTTTTCTGCCGCAGTCGGACGCGGAGTTCTGGTTCGTCGGACTCGACGACTGGCGCCGCGCGGAAAAGATCCTTGGGCTCGAGTTTTCGACCGTCTATTTCAACGAGTGTTCGGAGATCGCTTATGAGTCGGTGGAGCTTGCGCTCACGAGACTTGCGGAACTGCGCGAGGACGCGGACGGAAAGTTGCTGCGCAACCGCGCCTTTTTCGACTGCAACCCGCCCGGAAAGTCGCATTGGACGCATCGCCTTTTCCTCGAAGGGCTCGATCCTCGAACGCGCGCTAAATTGCCCGATTTTGAGAATTACGGCTGCATTCAGATCAATCCCGACGCCAACGCGGAGAATCTTCCCAAAGGATACGTCGAGTCGACGCTTGGGGCCGGTTCCGAACGGATGAAAAAGAGGTTTTTGTACGGCGAATTCTCCAACGACGCCGTCAACGCGCTTTGGAAACAAGACTGGATCGACCGGGCGCGCGTCGTCGACGCGCCGACCGATCTCGAGCGGATCGTCGTGGGCGTCGACCCCGCCGTCACCGCCAACGACGGCTCGGATCGAACGGGGATCGTCGTCGTCGGACGGCGTCGGGAAAAAGACGGTCGCGATCATTTCTACGTGTTGAGCGACAAGTCGATTTGCGCGCCGCCCGAACGCTGGGCGCAAGACGCGGTCGAGGCGTTTCACTACTGGAACGCCGACTGCGTCGTCGTCGAAACGAACCAGGGGGGCGACTTGCTGGCGAACGTCATGCGGCAAGTCGACCCGAATTTGCCGATTCGGCGCGTTCGCGCCACGCGCGGCAAAATCGTGCGCGCCGAGCCAGCCGCCGTGCCTTACGAACAGGGCCGCGCGCATCACGTCGGGGTCTTTCGGGAACTCGAAGAGGAAATGACCTGTTTCGTTCCCGGCTCGCCGCTCGAGCGTTCGGACGATCGCGTCGACGCGCTTGTCTGGGCGCTCGCGGCTCTTTCGGAATACGGCGGCGACTGCGCCGGCGGCATGTTGTCTTTTTAATCGTAACCTTCCAATCTCAACCTTTTTAACGCTTTTACGTATCGAAGTTTGTCGCAGGACGCGCCGGACTTCGCTCAGGTTTCCCACGTTCGCTTGCCGAACGTTTTTTTCACGCTTATTCCCAGGGAAGGGGCGTTATGTCTCACGATAAAAAAACAAGCGCGGATCGTCCGCTCCAATGGAACGGCGTGACAAAATTTACCGTCGGCTCGGACGAAGTTACGCGGCACGTTCCGTTGTTGAAACGCATGATCAAGTTGTACGGATACGGAAACGCGCTGAGTTACGAAGAGAAATACGCGGCGGGGCTTGTCGGAATCGCGCTGGCTCTGGAAAAATACGATCCGAATCGCGACGTCAAGCGTTCCTATTGGATCTCGTATCAAATCGATCGGGCGATTCGGTCGGAGGCGCGCCGCGCGGCGAATCAGACGCGTTGTTTGACGCAATTGGACGCGGACGAGGCGTTTGACCCGATCGACGAAAAGAGCCTGCCGGGGAACGACGATCAGGACGACGTCGAGAATCGCGAACGACTTTCGAGTCTGGCGCTCGAGGTTGTGCAATCGCTTCCCCCCAAAGAGCGTTCGATCGTTCTCAAGTTGTATATGGAAGGGAAGACTCAGAGCGAAGTCGCCGTCGAGGAAGGCGTCGCGCAGTCGTGGATTAGCAGGGTCGCCAGGTCCGCGTTGGGAAAGGTCAGAAGAGAAATGATCCGGAGAATGGAACGGGAGCAACCGTCGCTTTAACAAGCGTAGGAAAGGAGTCTTATGAAAACAGCGGCAGCATGGAAAGCAGCGTCGGTCTTTTGCGTCGGAGCGCTCTTAATGGCGTTGGGTTCGTTCGCGCGCGGACAGGACGCCGATTATCGGTCCGAATACGTCGTAACGACCGGCCCGGACGCGAACTCGATCGCGCGAGAATGCGACGCGATTGTCAAACGCCTTGAGGAACGGTACGGCAAGCCGAAATATTGGCGCGTCTTTCCCGTTCGTTTCGCGCCGGGCCGCGGAGGCTCGGTCGCGGGCTATACGATCTATTCGCGTCCGAACGTCGTCGAAGTCGCGATTTTTCAAACTCTTGACGAAGCGCGGGGAGGAACGCTCGACCACGAGTTGACGCACGCGTTTTTCTTCTACTTGCTTCAGAGCAATTTCGATTTGTTCCTTAACGAAGGACTTGCTCAGAACAGCGAGTATCGGCGCCGCGAGAGTTTGCGCCAAACTGTTTATCGACGCTATTTAAACGGCGAGTTTTGGGAACTGGACCGCCTTTACGGGCGCGACGCGTACGACGGCGGTCTGTTGATTTATCACGAAGGGTTCAGCGTCGTCGATTTCCTTATCGCCAGGGGCGGATCGTTGTGGATCGCCGCGTTTATGGACGAGTTGGTCAGGTCGAACGACGTCGATAAAACGCTCGATCGGTACTACGGATATCGGGACCTCAATGAACTTCAAAACGCGTGGATCGATTACGTCGAACGCGGACAGGACCGCCGGACGGTCGGGGCGGTTCGATAAAAATCGGAGACGTCGGTTTCCGGACGGAGTCGTATAACGCGACGCGTAAACGCATATAGACGCCGTCCGCGGATTGGGAAAGAAGAAAAGGAGTTTTTCTATGAAAAAAACAGCGTGTTTGATCTTGGTTCTTGCTGCGGCGTTCGCCGCGCCGGTTTTCGCTCAGGACGAAGCGCGGCTGATCTATCCGTCTTCGGCGGCGGATTCGGAACTGGACTGTTGGACGCCCGCGAAAAGAGTCGTTCCGCCCGCGCGCGAAGAGGTCGAGTTCGACCCCGTCACTCCGATTGGGCAAATTCGCGGCGTGCTCGACGATCTCGAGTCCGTCAAATCGCAAAACGCGTCGATACTCGAGAAACTCGGGCAGCTTCAGCGCGAGACGCGCGACGCCGAGGGGATCGGTTCGAACGTCGACGCGCTCGTGGAGTCGTCGCGAACGATCGGCGCGAAACTCGACGACTTGAAGAAAACGACGGAAAATCTTCGCGCGACGGTCGAAGCGGCGCAAAAGACCGCCGGCGCGATTGAAAGAATCAGAACGTCGCGCCTGACCGACTGCGCGGTTATCGCGATTTTGGGATTGGTTTTGATCCAGCTGATTTGGAAAGCCTGGTCGGCGATCGCCGGCAAAATCAAAGCGCGCGCTCAGAAATGGCGGGAAATGGTCGCCGCTTACGAGGAAGTTAAAAGTCGGGGACGGTCTTCGAACGGCGCCGATTGACGCGGCGCGCGAACGTGTTTCAGCGTCGTCCGGGGATTGACGTCAGCGGTTTTGAAACCGTTAGTCAACGCGAAGTTGCAACGCATAGCCGTCCGGGAATTGACGTCGCCGGCTTGATTGCGTCGATTAATGCGACTCGTAAACGTATGTTTTTGCCATCCGGTGATTTACGTCTCCGGCTTTTGGGATTATTAATCATGGAAAAGATTTTTGAAACGAATCAAACGGCGTCGTTCGACGGCAGGCGCGACGTCGTCGTCATTACGCTCGGCGTGAGTCGCGAGGACGGCGAGCGCGTAACCGACGCTCAGAAAAACGCCGCGATGGAAGCGGCAAAAAGCGTTTTGCAAATTGTCGGGGCGGACGTCGACGCGAACTCGACCGCCGTGTTGGCTCTGGCGGGGGACGAATCCGGCGCGCTGATCGTCAAGTCGTCGATCTCGCTTTGGTCGGACTCCGCCGATTCTTCGGAAGCGAACGAGGAATAACTAATGGCGACGCTTTACTTTACCAACAACGCCGACAGCGGCGACGGGTCGTTTCGCGCCGCGTGGGCGAGTATGACGAGCGGGGACGTCGTCGAGCCCGATCCCGAGGTTTTTGCCGGGGACGTCGTCGAAATTCTTATATCGAACTACTTGGCGACGCCACCGACGGGGACGTATACGGTTAGAAAAGGCGCGGCGAAACGAATCGTCTTCAACGGACAAGACTCCAAATACTTTTTTGCGATTAGCAGAGCGGATCTTCATTTGACGTTTGAAGACGTCGACTTTGTTCATGGGAAGCGCGCGCAAAACGCGCCGTTTGCCGGTACGAAATTCGGCTCGCTGACGTTTCGTCGATGTCGCTTTCTCGACAATTTCGGGGGAACGTGCGGCTTTTTGCGCGTCAATTGCTCCGTCGCGTCGAGCGTTACGGCGGAGAGTTGCGTCGCTTACGGCAATAAGAATTCCACGTCGTCGGGCCAGGTTCTCGACGTCGCTTCCGAAACGACGACCGCGACGATTAAAGGGTGTACGTTTGGGCAGAACTACGCCGCCGATAAGCCCGACGTTACTTTCGAAGTTGAGGAAAACGCGACGATTAGCGATTCGCTTATCGCGCAGGACGACGATTTTGCCCAGGTTGGGTTCGTCGATTTGGCGAACGCCGATTTTCGACTTGCGCCCGGCTCGCCTTATCTTATCGGCGCGACGTCGTTTGCCGCCGGGGACGTCGACGCGCTTGGACGCCCGCGCAAAGTCGGAGGCGCGATCGGCGCGTTTGAAGGCTCGTGGTTTGTCGTCAAGGCGAACGAAAGCGAAACGCTTGACGCCGATCTTGTCGTCGACAGACTCGAATTGCAGACGGGCGCGGAACTTACGTTGGAAGGAACGGACCGGCGCCTTACGGCGCGCGACGGCGCCGAGATAGGCGTCGCGACGGTTCAGTCGAGCGACGGCGCGTATCTGGCGATTCCCGACGCGTCTTTGGCGGACGACGCGCTGGTCATGGGCGTCGCCGTTTGCGAATACGGCGCGGGGATTCTGACGCTTAGCGCCGCGACGTCCGGATCGACGGCCGCGTTGACGTGGACGGCGGCCGATTCCACGCGCGCCGTTTTGCTCGAAAAGAACGTCGACGGCGTCTGGACGTCGCTCGGACTGATTTCGGACGGATTGGAATTGACGGTCGCCGCTTCGGGCGGCATGAATTACTATCGCGCTTACGACGGCGAGCGTTTTCTCTATTGCGACGCGTGGTCGCCCCTTGGCGTTCAATATCGCGTCGCGTCGACGTGGACGCCCGCCGAACGAGCGACGCAGAATTGGGAGGTTGTCGTGCAATACGTTGCGACTACGGAAAAAGCGATGGTCGGCCAGGGAGTTACGATTCTCGCGCGAATCTACGACGCGTTCGACGAGAACGTTCCGCTGCTCAACGACGGGACGAACGTCGCGTCGGTTCGATACACTTGTTATTACAATTCCAACGGACTGTTCGATCCGGTTAACGAGCCCGTCGCCGGACATACGAACGTAGACGCGGGTTGTTCCTGCGCGCTTGACGCGCTTCATACGTCGGACGCGTGGACGCTCGACGAAGTCGGGTATAATTTCGCGCTTACTCCGAACGTAAGGAACGCGCCCCTTTTTGATCGGGAAGGGAATTATCAAATTAAGGTCGTCGTCGCGCTTAGCGAAGGGAACCCGGTCGTCTTTTACGTTCCGATCGTCGTTTCTGAACGATGACGACGTTCCGACGAAGAGGTTGAAAAATGACGTCTTGCGAACGAAGTCGATTTGATTCTTTTGACGACGCGGCGCGAACGCGCTTTCTCGATTCGGAATTGAAAAATTCGTCTGAACCGACGCGGAATCCCTGGGACGGGGCGAAGCGTCGCAATTGCGCGATCGAGTCTCCGTTCGTCGCGATGGAACGCGCTATTATGGAGACGCGCGACGCGATTGTCGAATCGCTCAGGCGCCGCGACGGCTCGTTTGAACTTGACGCCGACTGGCGCTAGAACGGCGGCGACGTCGCCGCGGACGGTTCGCGCTTCCGCGCTGAGAAGAAGCGGCCGCTCCCGTCGGTCGCTTACGCTGGAAAGGAACAGTATGGGGTGGAGACTCTTACGTCGAATTGAAAAAGGGGGACGCGCCGATTGGAATTACGAAAAGGACGTCGACGAGATTTACGAACTTGATTCGGCGGACGACTTTAACGCGTTTCTCGTAACGAGGAAGAAAAAAGGGGGAACGATCGTCGAACAGCGCGGCGGATTCGCGTTCTATTTCACAATCGAATCGATCGAGATCGAACGCCGGCCTCCGATGGCGAACGGACGCGTGCAAGTCGTGGCGTCGCTGACGCTTGCGCTTCTCAAACAGAGCGACGTTCTGATCGCGCCGTGGGAATTGGCGCCCTACGATTTTCGCGCGAGCGCGGCGTTGGTCGAAGAGACGACGACGCGGTTCTATCCGGGCTCGGGCGATTTGATCTATCCGCACGGTCGATTTACGCCCTGTCCGTTGGTCAATACGGCGGGAACGGCGTTGCGCGGGAAATCGACGTATTCGATCGCCAAAATCTCGTTTTCATACAACGCGCCCGCCGATTCGTTCGATTCGAGGTTCGTCTGGGCGCCTTTGGGCAAGATCAACTTATTCTCGACGACCGTGTGCGGCATGACCTTCCCGCCGCGCACGCTTCGACTTGAAACGCTCAACGCGACGTTCAATTCCGAGAGCGCGGAAACTCTTGACGAACAGGGAGAAAGAACGACCGTCGTCTGGAAATTCTTTCGCGTCGACGTCTCGTTCGCCGTGAATCCGCGGTCGTTCGATCAGCTTTACGCGAACGTCGGAACGTCGGCGAACGTCAACGGCGCGCTTTGCCGCCTGTGGCGCTGGACGAATCCCGGCGCCAATCAGTCGGTCGTCGGAACATATTACGATTATTTGATTTCCGGAGCCAACGACGGCGAACGCCTGACGGAAAACGTCTCGCTTCTTCCCAACGGCTCCGGACCGTCCCCCGTGAACACGTATCGAATCGGCTCTCCGTACGAGCCGGTCGATTTTTCGGAACTTGCGCTTCCCGCCGAGCCGCCCTCGCAGTGGAACGTCCTTGAGTCTTAAGAAACGCGCTAAGGAACGACGCTATGGAGAAAATCAAGATCAACCGTCAAATCGCCGAAAAGATCGTCGAAGCGGGAACGGTTCCGAAATACGTGTCGACGCAGGAGATAGAACGGCCGGAGTTCGACGATTACTCGCGCGTCGACGTTCGGCCCGCGCGTTTGCAGTCCGCCTGGACGCAAAACGATGCGGGCGTTTGGAAAGCGAGCGCGTGTTTTATCGTCAACGATCGCGTCGATTCGAGTTTCGCGTTCGACGTCTACGCGCCGCTGGCGACGTCGCCGCCGCAGGGCGTCGCGGGCGTCGAGCGGTTTTTCGTCGTGTGGCGCGGGCGTTGGGAGGCGATTCAGCAGCATTTCGTCGCGCCGCGCTATACTGGCGGGGATCATATCCAGGTTTCCGGCGCGGCCGGGCCCGACGGGTACGCGATCGACAACAAAGGCGTCTGCGAAGTTAAACTCGTAACGCGCGGCGTCGCCGACTCCTATTCGGACGTCGGAACGCTTTATCTTGGCGGAACTTATTTCAAGTGGGTTCCCTCGACGCTCGACATTGTCGGCAAGAAGGAACTCTGGCTCAAAACGGGAAGAAAAAGAGTGGTTACCGGCGTGACGCAAGACGCGAAC
>JAFZNK010000142.1 GCA_017550965.1 Thermoguttaceae bacterium | reverse complement strand
GGGATTTTCATCCCCGGCTTTTAAAAAAATTTCATTTTTTTGCAAAATTCGGCACGAAAATTGCGTAACACTCATAGAGCGTCGGCAACTATACTATTAGTTCGGCGCTTCCTGCCAACCGTTAGTAATAAGGACAGAAACTATGAGTAAGCATACCTTTCAATATTTGTTCGTCGCGTTGCTCGGAGGCTGCGGCGCTCTTGGAATTCAGGCGTTTCTTAACGGCTCGTTCGACGCGTTTCTTTCGGCGCAAAATCCGGGCGCGCCCTATTTGAACTACGATCGTCGCGACGCGCGTGTGAACCAGATCCCGCCCCTGCCCGCCTCCACGCAGTCGCTCGGCGACGTTACGACCTTCGCCGCGCAAGACGATTTTCAGGCCCTACTCGCCGACCTCACCCCCGAGGAACGCGTCGGGGTCGAGATTTACGCCAAGCGTAATAAGAGCGTCGTGAACGTTTCCACGCTTGAAACGAAAACGCATCAGTTCTTCCAGGAAACCGCCGAAGGTTGCGGCAGCGGGATCGTGATCAACAAGGCGGGCGTTATTCTGACGAACTACCACGTCGTCGGAACCGCGTCGAAGATCGACATTACGCTCTTCAACGGCGAGACGTACCCCGCGGGCCTCATTGGCGTCGACCCGAACACCGACGTCGCGCTCGTCAAAATCGACGCCCCGGAATCCGACCTCTTCCCGATCGAATTCGGCGACTCGTCCAAAGCGCTTGTCGGCCAGACCGTCTACGCGATCGGCAACCCGTTCGGGCTCGAGCGAACGATGACCAAAGGAATCATTTCCAACTTGAACCGCTCGATCGGCAGTCCTCAGCAATTCCGCCAGATCAAAGGCGTCATCCAGGTCGACGCGGCGATTAACCCCGGCAACTCCGGAGGCGTTTTGCTCGACTCCAAAGGGCGCATGATCGGCATGAACACCGCGATCGCCAGCCGCGTCGGCGAGAACACCGGCGTCGGGTTCGCGGTGCCTGTCAATACGATCCACCGTATCGTCTCGATTTTGCTTGAAAAGGGCGAAGTGGTGCGCGGCGACGCGGGCGTGGTTCAGGTTACGGAAACGGAAAACGGCCTGATCCCCGGCCTCATCGACGTCGGAGGTGCGGCGGACGAAGCGGGTCTGCGCGGCGGCAAGTTGACGATCACCGTTACAAGACGCGGCAACACGGCGTATCGAACGCGCGAAGTTACGCGTCCGGAAGACGGATTCGACTTGATCACGGGCGTCAACGGTCAGCAGGTCCGCACCGGCGAAGAGTTCATCACCGCCGTCGAAGAGCACGCGCCCGGCGAAACGATCGTGCTGAACATTATAAGAAACGGCCGGGCGATGGAACTTCCGATCACGCTCAAATAACGCGTTCCGCTCTGAAAATTGCGCTTGCCCCAAAGGTAAAAAAACTTCATAATCGCGAAAAGTTTTTCATCCCAGGGGCTTTCCGATGCGCGACCGAATTTCATCCCACGACCAATCGGCGCGGCTTTGGCTTCTTGCTATCGCCGCGCTCTTTGCGCTTTCTTGCGCGGGGGGATGTTGTTGTCTCGGCCAGCCGCAACGAGGTCCGGACGTCGAACTCAGCGCGTTCGACCCCGACATGCCCAACCCGCTCTTCGTCCAGACCAAAGACGTCGACGCGCTTTGGGACGCGATCGTCGACGTCGTCGACAACTACTACGATATCGAAACGGAATCTCCCCCGCGCTCTTACGAACAAATTGGCAAAGACGGCTCGACGTACCAGTACCGAACCGAAGGCCGGCTCGACACGAAGCCGAGCATCGTCGGCGGCGCGACGGAGCCGTGGCGCAAAAACAGCGCCCAATGCGGCGAAAAAGCGTTTGCTACGTTCCAAACGGTTCGCTCTTCGGCGATTGTGCGCGTCGTCCCCGAAGGCAAGGGCTTTTTCGTCTACTTGTCGATCTACGAAGAAATCGAAGACCAGCCCAACCCGATGGGCGCAAAAGTCGGATTCGACATGCAGTTCAACGACGACCTCTCGAAACTCCAGCAGGCGGTCGGCGAAAGAAAGCGATCAAGAGGCTGGATCCCCGTCGGGAGAAACCAGGAACAGGAATCGAGAATCCTCAAAGAGATCGGATGGCGCGCCGGAGTCGCCAGAACGATTCTGCATTCGGGCGTCGACTCGAACCTGACTCCGTAACGCAAATAATCTTGTGGAACAGCCAATTAAAAAGCCGAGCGTTTCGCCCGGCTTTTTTTATGGGCCGACGCCCGCGACGCCAGTAAAAATGTATAAAAGTGTGATTATATTCACATTTTTATACATAATTGTGTGAAAATTTTCACATAATTATGTATAATTACGTGCAAGACGGTTGCGTTTTTCTAAAAAACGACGTACAATATCAGCGCGCGTCGTAACGTCCCAAACTCCCCAAACCGTGTGTGAGAGAGAGCCTCCATGGAACGATCCATCTTGAAAAAACTGCTCGAGTGGAAGAACTCAACCTATCGCAAGCCGCTGATTTTAAAAGGCGTGCGTCAAGTCGGCAAAACGTGGATTCTTAAAGAGTTCGGCAAGCGCTATTACGAAAACGTCGCTTATTTTAACTTCGACGAAAACGAAGAGTATCGGCAGTTCTTTGAAACCACGAAAAACGTCGATCGTATTTTACAGAACCTGACGTTGGCAAGCGGTCAAAAAATCGAGCCGGAAAAGACGCTGATTATTTTCGACGAGATTCAGGACTGTCCGAACGTCATTAACTCCATGAAGTACTTCTGCGAAAACGCCCCGCAATACCAAGTCGCCTGCGCGGGGTCGCTGCTTGGAATCGCCCTGGCCAAACCGTCGTCCTTCCCGGTGGGCAAGGTCAACTTCATGCAAATCGATCCCATGACGTTTTCAGAGTTTTTACTTGCCAACGGCGATGAAAATCTTGTCCGCTATCTGGAAAGCGTCGACGACTTCGAACCGATTCCCGACGCGTTTTTCAATCCCCTGTGCGAGAAACTCAAGACGTACTACGTTACCGGCGGCATGCCCGAGCCGGTGTTGATGTGGACGGAAGCTCGAGACGTTTCCGCCGTTCAGGAGACGCTGGGCGATATTATCGGCGCTTACGAGCGCGACTTCGCCAGGCGTCCCGGCGTCGGCGAATTTCCGAGAATCTCCATGATCTGGAAATCGGTTCCGTCCCAGCTGGCGCGCGAAAACAAGAAGTTTCTCTATAAAGTCGTCAAAGAAGGCGCAAGAGCGCGCGAATATGAAGACGCTCTGCAATGGCTCGTCGACGCACGGCTTGTTCATAAAATCTATCGCAGTTCCGCCCCCGGTCTGCCCGTCGCCGCCTATGACGATTTGTCCGCGTTTAAGATCTATCTTGTCGACATCGGTCTTCTCCGTCGTTTGGCGCGACTGGCCCCTGCCGCGTTTGCCGAAGGAAACCGACTGTTCGCCGAATTCAAAGGCGCGCTGACCGAAAATTTCGTGTTGCAGACGCTGCTCTCGCAATGTGAAGTTACGCCGAGGTACTGGAGCCAGAATAATCCGCCCTACGAGGTCGATTTCCTGGTTCAGCGCGAAAACGATATTATTCCAATAGAAGTAAAGTCAGAAACCAACGTTGCGGGAAAGAGCCTCAAAAAGTTTAAAGAGCTCTTCCCGGACAAAGTCAAGCTCCGCGTTCGATTCTCCCTGCAAAATCTGAAGCTGGACGACGACGTTCTGAACATTCCCCTGTTTATGGCCGACCAGACGGATCGACTTATTGGACTTGCGTTAGAACGACGATAGCCCCAAGTCGAGGACGCAAGTCGCCGGATGGAAATGATTTACAGCGTCGCCCTATTTACGGAATCGGAGAATCAACGCGTCGCCTTATTTATGGAATGTCGAGTCAACGCGTCGACTCAGGCGTCGAGCCGCTTCCTGTAGGAAGCGGGTTCGTTGAATTTGGCGCCGCGTTTGTCGAATAACACGTTTTGGCGGCGCCTTGTTCAGACAACCCGCTCGCTACAGCGAGCGGCTCGGATATGCGTTTTGGCGCCGCCCTGTTTGCCTGTCGCGACGTCGCGACAAAAAAAGCCGAGCGGTTGGGCTCGGCTTTTTTCGTGGGGACGACTTGCAAAATCAGACGGGGGTTAGCAATCGAACGTTTCGACGGCGGCGGGGGCGTTGAACGCGGCTTTAATCGACGTTCCATACGACTTCGCCTGCTGCGCGAGAAGAATCATACACGCGACGACCGAGAAAATCGCGGCGATCGCCAGGAACGCGTCGAACAGGGACAGCGGGCGCTTGCGCAGCCCGTTAAGCATAAAGAACGGCACGAGCAACGCGATCAGCCCGAGAATGTCGAACAAGATCAGGAACATAATGCAACTTGGGCCGGCGACGATAAACGCGGCGACGTTCGCCAAAGCGATCGCGACAATCAACAAAATCCCAAGGCAACGCGTGGCGTTCGCGGCGGCTTTGTCGGTGATCGGGCCCTTTTCTTTCGGCTCCTTGACCTTTTTGACCTTCGGCGCCTTTTGCTTGGGCTCTTTGGGCGCTTTCGCTTTCTTTTCCGCTTTTGGAGCTTTGGCCGGCTTCTCTTTCTTCGCCTTTTCCTTCTTGGCCTTCTTCCCCTTGCCTTTTTCCGCCTTGGCGTCGACTTCTTCGAGCGCTTCGGTCATCGGAAACGAATCGCTCACGCCAATAGCCTCGCTCTCGGCGATCGAGGACGAAGCCGTAACGTCTAAATCGGGAGCCGAAGTTTCCGAAACGTCGCTCGAAAAGAGGTCGTCTTGTTCGCCTTCTGAAGACTCAAAGAGATCGTCGATATCGAAATTGTCGTTCGGGTCAGCCACGTTTATTCTCCTGTAAAATGAACTTGTCGGGGCTCTTCGCCGCGCTGATCAAGGCGAAATCGAACCGCGCCGCAACGCCAAAAGCCGTCGCGGACGCACCGCCACGCCCTCAAGTATAATTAGCTTTTCGTTCTTTTCCAGAAAAATTAGCGATTCTTGCCGAAAAAATTGAGATTTTCCATATTTCCGAGGGCTCTTTTGGTATTATACTAACGGTCTACGCAACCGTTATTATTAGTAAAGGGCCGCTCATGAGCTATTACGTTCCCTCCTCCAATTCCGACCGACCGAAGAAATCGGAGGTTCCTTCCGACCGTCTCTGCGAATACTGCTCGGGCAAGTGCTGCCGCTATTTCGCGCTCCCTATCGACACGCCGGGCGACTACGAAGAGTTCGACTTCGTTCGTTGGTACCTGCTCCACGAACACGCGACGATCTTTGTCGAAAACGGAAATTGGTTCCTGATGGTTCAGACGATCTGCAAAGCGCTCGACGAAAACAACCGCTGCAAAATCTACGAGAAACGTCCGCAAATCTGTCGCGAATACACGACGGAAAAATGCGAGTACGAAGATCTGTTCGTCTTTGAGAAATATTTCGAGACGCCCGAACAAATTGAAGAGTACGCCGAGGCGATTTTAGGCCCGCGCCCCGGCGCCGATTTCCGAACTCCCAGGCCGTAGTTCAATAGTTCCACCGAAACGACTTCACGCTCTTGCCGCGCAATTCGGCGACAAACGACTTCCCCTCGCAAACGATCTCGACGCGACGCGGCTCGTTGGAGTCGTTTTGCGCGACCAGCGCGTAGGAGCCGTCGGGATTGCGAAACGCGCACGCGTAGACGCCGCGCGGCAAATCGTCCGCGGCAAGTTCGACGCGAACCGCTCCGGCGCGAACGACCTTGGAAAAATGCCCGATCTCGTAGAAATGCGAGTAGCGCGTCGCGTGCTTGTAGTCGGGCGTCGAGATATTGACCGCGCCCAGGCACTGCGTGCAGCCGCCGGGCCGATTCGGACCGCGCTTGTCGTCGAGCATATAGTTCCAGACGATGATCGCTTTGCAGTCGTAGTTCATAACCCCGATCCCGACCTCGCGCATAAACCACATTAAATCGCCGCCAAACGAATAGCCCCAGTCGCCGATCGACTGTTCCGTGAAGTACAGTCCTTTGTCGGGCCGCGCGTCCCGAACGCGCTTCATTTCTTCTTTGTTCCCCCCGTAAGCGTGATACGCCGCCCCGGTCAGGTATTGCGCCGCCTCGTCGTCTTCGTAAATGCGCAACGGGTAGCCCCATTGGTCTTTGCATTCGGGCTTGTTATTGTCGTAATTGAAGTTATGATCGAACGCCCAGATCTCCGTATCGAGCCCGGCGTCGCGCATTTTCGGACCGAGAACTTTGACGAACTCGCGCTGCTCCTGCCACGTCATGAACAGCGACGCCGAGTTGCCGCGATTGAGCGGCTCGTTTTGCATCGTGATCGCGGCAATTTCAATTCCCGCGTCGCGCGCCGCCTCGACGTACTTGACGAAATACAGCGCGTAATCGTCGTAATATTTCGGGTTAAGTTGACCGCTCGTCCACGACTCAAAGGGTTCTAACGATTTCAAATCTTTCACTTTCATCCAGCGCGGACACGTCCACGGCGACGCGACGATTTTCAGGTTGGGATTGATCGCCAATATCTCCTTGAGCGCGGGGATCACGTACTCGCGATCTTCGGAAGGAAGCGCGAAATTCTCGATTCCCGGCTCGTCGCAACAGGTGAATTCGTCGAGCGAAAAGTCCGAACATCCAATTGAGACGCGAACGTAGCTGTAACCGAGCCCCTTGTCGACCGAAAACGTTTCCGTAAGGAGCGCCGCGCGATCTTCCGGCGTCATTTTGAGCAAATTGACGGCGGTCGAGCCGGTAATCGCCGCGCCGAACCCGTCGACCGTCTGACGAACTTCGTTTGGCTCCAACGTCAATTTCGCGCCGTCGGACGACGCAGATTCCGAAAAGTCGAGCGTTTCTTTACGAAAAAGGCGCGCTTTGTCGGCGGTCGTCTCGTAAGCGACGATCTTGCCCGCGGGATTGAGCGAATCGTCAAGATCCGCGATCGGCATAGAAGGATTGTCCGCAAAAACGCAAACGGGCATACTCAGCAGTAAAACAAACGACGCTATCAATAAGGAACGCATATTGACAAACCTCTTTTTCGGGGGTTACGGCAAGTCCAACAAAAAAACCGATCGAACAAATCGCCCGACCGGTCTTTAGTGTAAACGCAACGCGCCCCAAAATCAACAGGCGCACAAAACATAATTTTGAGCCGCAAGCGGTCCGACGGCGGACTCCCGGTTCGCGGCGGCGACGTCGCCGCTGACGGTTCGCGGTCCGACGGCGGACTCCCGATTCGCGCTACCGCGCGGATAAAAAGCCCCGCTCCCGTTGGTCGCTAGCAAACAAGAGCCGCGTCGATTTATAAGAGCCGCAAGCGGGAGGGCGCGAAGTCGCCCGGACGCTGCAGGCAAACAAAGCGGTGCGTTGATTCCATAAGAGCCGCAAGCGGTAGGGCGGTCCGACGGCGGACTCCCGGTTCGCGCTGCCGCGCGGATAAAAAGCCCCGCTCCCGTTGGTCGCTAACGTATAAGAGCCGCGTCGATTTACAAAAGCCGCAAGCGGCAGGGCGCGAAGTCGCCCGGACACTGCAGGCAAACAAAGCGGCGCGATGATTCCATAAAAGCCGCAGGCAGACGTCGCGACGCTTAAACGCGCGATTCCTCAAATCAACGCGTCGTCATAACTCTCATCCATCCGGGGATTTACATCCCCGACTTGTGACGCATGACACAAAGAACGCGTCGCGACCGTATTCTCAAGACAACGGCAACGCCCAAACGCAAAAACGGAACCGCGTTCAAAAGCTATTTTTCAAGAACTGCCAACGCCTCTTCCAACGTGGCGCATTCGTCGATTTTATCCGCCAGAACGTCAAGATCGTCGGCGGAGCGTCCTTCCGCCCAATTCTCCGGCAACGCGGCCTCGGCGCCAAATTGTCTTTTAAAAAGACGAACGATCATCTTCTTTTGACGTTCTATATACAGGAGGCGATCTTCTTCGCCTCTTCGTTCCGCCTCTTCGCGTCCGCGTCGTTCTTCTTCGCGTCCGCGTTCCGCTTCCACTCGCGCTTTGTGTTCTTCCTCAATACGGTTTTCCTGCTCGCGTTGAAGATCTTTAATCCAGGAATCAAATTCACGTTGTGCGTAAATCACTTTTCTCCCCTCCTCTGTGCTGAAATAACCGGTAATTCGACGTTCCAACTCGGCGAATCCTTCCGTAGAACGAGCAAGTTCCCGTTTCTCCTTGGCTGTCAATTTGGAATACGAAGACAAGACCCGGACCCAGTGGAAAAGTTGGCCGGAAAACTTGCCCGGCGGCAATTGCTCCTCTTCAAAAACGCGAGGAAGACGAACGAAAATACTCGTTACTTTATCCGTGCCAAGGCCTGTTCCCAAAGTCGAACGCATCTGCCATTTGTCGAACCAAACGTCCGGCTTTTGGGAATCTAATGGGAAATTGATAAAAGCGACGCATACAACTTTTGGAAGGTCCGTGTACCCCTTTCCCTGTTGGAGACTGGTTCCAAAAAGGCCGGCTCCGTAGTAAAACAAACGGTCGCCGAAAAACGTCTGCGGCTGTAACTGCATCTCAATATCGAAATGCCGCCCGGTCTCGTCGATTGCGTGAAGGTCCATTATCGAAAATTTACCGTCGTAAAAAGACGGAGCCTTAAACGGACTGCCAAGTTCAAGTTCTGCGATTAAAGGAAGTTCCGCCTGGCTCAGGACCGCGTTAAGCAAACATTTCAAAACGTTCTTTACTGAATCGTCTCCAAATATCGCTCGAAATATCAGATCCTTGTATAACTCTATCTGGAATTCTTCTTGTTCTTTCGCCAATTCTACGCCCTCCTGCACGGATTGGATACTCTCCCCACGTGCGTATATTATACCCAACGCGTTCTCGGTCGTCAACATTGCGGAGCTGGTCCAACGGCGGCGACGTCGCCGCTGACGGTTCGCGGTCCGACGGCGGACTCCCGGTTCGCGCTGCCGCGCGGATAAAAAGCCCCGCTCCCGTTGGTCGCTAACGTATAAGAGCCGC
>JAFZNK010000141.1 GCA_017550965.1 Thermoguttaceae bacterium | reverse complement strand
TCTTCGTCGTCGTCGTCGTATTCGACGTCCCCGAATTCTTCGCTTTCGAATTCGTCGTCTTCTTCCAGGTCTTCTTCTTCGATGACGACGTTGACGATGGAATCGACGCCGATTTTCGCCGTGAATTTTCCAAACATGAAGTCGGAGAGCAAATTGGCGCCGATTACGGAACGAACGGCGGGACGCGGGGACGTGGACGCGTAGAGAACATATTGCTCCCGGCCAAGTTGAATTTTGCGTCCGACGGCGGAATCTTCGTCGACGACCTGCGTTTTTTCTCCGACCGTAAGAGGCCGCCACGTACAACGTCGACCGGCGCGTCGCGCGTTCACGTCGATCAACAGGGACGCCGTTACGACGCCTCCGTCGCGATTGGCGGTCAATTCGAGCCCCAAAGGCCGGTCGCTTACGCGAAAATCGCCGCTCGAAACGTCCGCTTTCCATTCGGGAAGGCTGAACGGAAAGATTCTCGCGAGCGTCTCAAAGATTTCCGATTCGATCGGCTCGGCGGAGTAGAGCTCTTCCATAAGCCGTTCTTCTTCCGAGAGAATTTTGCCGGGCTTCGACTCTTTTTTCACCGTTCCGGGGACGCGGTTCGACTCGGGAACGAGCCGACGTCGAAACGTTATTTCGCGCGCTTCGGAATCTTCAAGCGCGTCGAGCGATCGGTCGAGCGGGAAGAACGTTCGATAGTTCCACGTCGGGGCGTTTTCGCGATCGGTCGACGTTCCGGAAAATTCGTCGAAGACGAGAACAAGCGATTCGTGATACGCAAAAAAGAGACGGCGCGACAAACGTCGACCGTCGGTCAACGGAATCGAGCGTTCGCAGAAGGCGTAGTCTTTGTCAAAATCTTCGCAAAGAGTTTCCCATGGCCCGGTTGGAAGAAGCGCCTCGCCGTCGAGGGTCGCGTTGGTCGCCCACGTTCCCTCGAACAGCTCCCGGTCTTTGGCGTAGAACGCGATTGAAAGGTCGAGGGAGTCGGGCGTTTCGTCGTCTTTCGGGAACCCGACGAAGAATTCGGTCCCTTTGGAATAGTCGTCCGGTTCGTCGGTCAGGAGAAGGAATTGGCCCGATTGCGAGAGCGCGGATAAAACCGCGCCGTCGCGCGGCTCTTGCGAAAGCGCATCTAAAGCGCGCGTTTTTAACGATTGATTGTCGGACGTCATGGGAACTTTTGCTAATAGTTAGGGCGATTGCTGTTGACGAAGTACGTCGTTCCCTTATTGTAGCGCTTTTTTTCCCGTTGAAAGCGGGAAAAGAGCAAGGCGCTTGAGAATTTATTTTTTGCGCGTTATACTGAAGGCCCTGTAAACAGCCCGCGCGAACGCTTGCGGCGTCGAGCGATTCGCGCGGAAAACACGTCGAATTATTCATATGGAGCCACGCGATGAATCGTGAAAAAAGCCGACAGATTTTCGAAAAAGCGACGACGTTGATTCCCGGCGGCGTGAACAGCCCCGCGCGAGCGTTTGGGGGCGTCGGAGGCTCGCCGGTCGTCTTCGAAAGCGCCAAAGGCGCGTATATGACCGACGTCGACGGCAATCGTTATATCGACTACGTCCTGTCGTGGGGGCCGATGATTCTCGGACACGCGGATCCTCGCGTTTGCGACGCGCTCCGCAAGGCGGTCGAGCGCGGAACGAGTTTTGGCGCGCCGACTCTTGCGGAAAACACGCTCGCCGAACTGATTATAAAATTTGTGCCTTCCGTCGAAAAAGTTCGACTGGTCAATTCCGGAACCGAGGCGACAATGAGCGCGATTCGGCTCGCTCGCGGGTACACGGGCCGCGATAAGATTATTAAGTTCGTCGGCTGTTATCACGGGCACGTCGACAGTCTTCTGGTCGCCGCCGGAAGCGCGGCCGCGACGCTCAGCGTTCCGAATTCGCCCGGCGTGACGCCCGGCTGCGCCGCCGACACGATCCTTGTCGAATACAACGACGTCGCCGCCGTTCGGGAAACGTTCGCGCAACGCGGCTCCGAGATCGCGGGCGTGATCGTCGAGCCGGTCGGGGGCAACATGGGCTGCGTGCCGGGTTCGCGCGAGTTTTTGCAGACGCTTCGCGACGAGACGAAAAAAGCCGGATCGATTTTGATTTTCGACGAGGTGATGTCGGGGTTCCGCGTCGCCAAAGGGGGCGCGCAGGAGTATTACGGAATTACGCCCGACGTAACGACGCTTGGCAAAGTCGTCGGAGGCGGGCTGCCCGTAGGCGCTTACGGCGGACGCAAGGAGATTATGGACGCCGTAACGCCGGTTGGAAAAGTCTATCAGGCGGGAACGCTTAGCGGCAATCCGCTGGCGACGGCGGCGGGAATCGCAACGCTCGCCGCAATTGACGACGATCCGGACTTTTACGTTAAGCTCGATCGCACGACGACGCGTCTGGCCGACGGAATTCAACGCGCGGCGTCCGACGCGGGCGTCAAAGTCGCGGTTCCTCATATCGGCGGAATGTCGACGATTTTCTTCCTGTCGGAACAAGACGACGCCGTCGTCGACTGGCCGAGTTCGTCGCGCTGCGATAAAGCGCGATTCGCCAAATTCTTCTGGAACTTGCTCGATCAGGGCGTCTACTTGCCCTGCAGTCAATTTGAGACGATGTTTACAAGTTCCGCGCACGACGACGCGATTATCGACGAGACGATCGACTGCGCCGCCAGGGCGTTTAAAGCGCTTTAATCGCGGCGCTTGTATTTGTCGAGTTGGAGGAAATCATGGACAAAACCGCCGACGAAACCGGGAAGAGTTCCGAGACGTCTCCGCGTCGAACGCGCGACGCGTTGATTTTGTTGTTCACGTTGTTTTTCCCTTCGGTTTTGACCTGGGCGTATTTCGTTTACGGCAAAGGGCTCGATCCGGCGATCTCCAAATATGTGTACGCCGTTGGAAAAACGATTCAATTTGCGTTTCCCGTCGCGATCACCGCCTTTGTTCTCAAAGAGCGTTGGCTCGTTCGCAAGCCGAACAGGCGCGGACTTTTAGTCGGCGGTCTATTTGGCCTTGTCGTCGGTCTGGCGATTTTTTTACTCGGTCGTTACGGGCTTTCGTCGAACGGATCGCTCGCGCCCCTTTTCGATCGACTGCGCGAAGAATTGCTGGCGCGTTTGGAACCGCTTGGGCTTGCGAATCGCGGCGCGTTTTTGGTCCTGTTCGTCTTCTACTCGGTTTGTCATTCGGGGTTGGAAGAGTATTATTGGCGGTGGTTTGCGTTCAGGCGCGTTTCCGCTTTCCGAAGGCTGTCGTTCGTTCCCGCCGCGCTTGTCGCCAACGGCGCGTTCATGTTGCACCATATTATTTTGCTCGGCGTTTATTTCGGATACGGCAATTGGCTGACGTGGTTCAGCTCGTTCGGCGTGTTTGTCGGCGGGCTCGTGTGGCAGACGATCTATCGGCGAACCGATTCCGTCTACGGCGGCTGGCTGAGCCACGGACTGATTGACGCGGGTATTTTTGCCGTCGGTTTTTTGATGATCCCGTAAACGCATAAGGAGTCGATCATGAGCGAAAGCGTCGAAAAGACCTCTTCGCAACGCGTCGCGTTGTGCAATTTGACGACGGCTCTTTTGGAAGTCGTCTTGATCTTCGGCGTTTTCGCCGCTTACGGCGCGTGGCCGGTCCCGGACGTCAACGAGCAATATTACGTCGGAAAAGCGATTCATTTTTGGAACCACGACTGGCTTGGGCACGATCCTTTTCTTAACACGCCCGACTCGCACTGGCTTTTCTACGCCGTCTTCGGACTTCTTTCGCTCGTTTTTAAGCAAAACGCGCTCGTTTGGGTCGGACGCTCGGTCGTTTGGCTCGCGACGGCGATCGCGTGGCGGAGATTGAGCCGCGCGCTCTTTCCGAAGCCGTGGGTTTCAGTATTAACCGCCGCCGCGTTCGCGTTCTATCTGGAGTCGTTTCACCTGGCGGGCGAATGGATTATCGGTGGCGTCGAAGGGAAGGGACTTGCGTTTCCGTTTGTCTTTTGGGGACTTGCGTGTTTCCTTGAAGGAAAATACAACCGTGCGTGGATCCTGTACGGAATCGGATCGGCGTTTCATGTGCTTGTCGGCGGCTGGGTTGTTCTCGCGTCGCTGGCCGTTTGGGCTCTCGATTCGCTTCGCAAGCCGAAAAACGACGCCGGCGACGAGAAAGTTTCTCGATTCAAGTCGTTTTGGCGCAACATTTCTAAAAGTCTTCCCGGCTTGTTCGTCGGCGGGGCGATTTCGTTGCTCGGGCTGATTCCCGCGCTTCGACTCGACATGGGCGCGACTCATGCCGAAATCGCTAAGGCGCATCAGATTTACGTCTTCGAGCGTCTTTCGCATCATCTTGTGGCGTCGTCCCTTCCGTGGACGTTTTTGACGCGGTTCGCGGCGTTGGTTTTGGCGTTTGTCGCGGCCTGGCTTATCGCCGACTTGCTCGCGCGCAAAAATCGACGCGCGGACGTCGCGAGCGGTTCGGTCGACGCGGCGCGTTTTTCGCGTTTGAAGGCGTTTGTCGTCGTTTCGTTGCTGATCGCGTGCGTCGGATTTGCCGCCGATTGGGGCTCGATCTATCTTGAAAAGGCGGGCAAACTTGCGAATCGACAAATCGCGGCCGCGGGGATCCTGCGCTACTACTGGTACCGCCTTTCCGACTGGACGGTTCCGTTTGGACTCGTCTTTCTCGCGGGGCGTTCGATTTTCGAGTTGACGGAGTCGCTTCGGGCAAGTTGGAACTCCAGACAAAACGCCGCGCCGAAAAGCGCGTCGGCGATCGTCGGGCTGGTTTTCTTCTGGCTGGCGGTCGGGCTGGTTCTCTATTGGGGGCTCAGGACGTATTATTGCGGCGTCGCGCGATCGGTCGCGGCGTCGAGCGCGGTCGACGGACTAGCGCCGTTGCCGAAGCCGACGGAGGCCGTTTCGTTCATGACGTCGCTTGTCGCGCTAGGCTTTGCGCTCGTCGCTTTGACTTTTGGCGCGTGTCGTAAGAAGACGCGCGTTTCCGCGTGGCTTGCGACGGGGCTGGCGGTCTGGCTCGCCGTGCTGGCGATTTTCGCGCCGACCTGGCGTTTGGCGACGTTTGTCGATCTTCGCGGGACAAAAGTCATACCGCGCAGCGCGCCGCCGAAAGAATCGATCGCCGACGGTTGGATCGACGCGTGTCGCTGGTGTCGCGACAACACGCCCGAAAAGGCGATCTTCCTGGTTCCAAGAGGTTGCGATTCGTTCAAGTGGGAAGCGCAACGCGCGGAGGCGGGGAGTTGGAAAGAAATTCCGCAAGACGCGAAGTCGATTACGTTATGGTATAAGAAGATGGAGCGCTTCTACGCAAATCCGGGAACGGAGCCCGGCTCGCCGACGCGCTGGAATCAGCCGCTCGTCGGAGTCTTCATTAACAAAGGGCGCGACAAGATCCTGGAAGAGGCGAAAAAGTACGGGTACCAATACGCGATTGTGGAAACTCCCCCGTACGTCATCGCGACGATTCCCGAAGCGCTCAAGCGCTGGAAAGAATTTGAAGAGAACGATTTAGTCTATCAGAACGATCAGTTTTTCGTGTTGAAATTCGAATAAGGCCGACGGGAGGCGCCGTCGCGCTCCCGTTGGCGCTTGCGGCTCCAGGTATTCGTTTTGGAGCCGCGTTGTTTGGGATGATCCGCGCTCCGGCGACGCAGGGCTGTCAGAGCAATTCGGGGTCGAGCACGACGACGACCGGGCGGTGGTCGGAGGCGATTTTTTCCTCGACGACGTACGTTTCTTTCACCGCTTTTTTCCAGTCTTCCGGGGAGATCTTTCCGGTCGGATCGGCGCCGAAGATATAGTCGATATGGACGGTCGGCTCGTCGGCGGGGAACGTCTTCGATTCGTCGTCGTTAAGGGCCGTCCAGTCTTTTTTGATCTCTTTAATCGAGTCTTCGTCCACCCCCGCGTTGAAATCGCCGCAGATAATCACGGGCTTCTTTTGCTCCTTCATCTTTTCCGTAACGATTTGAGCCGACGTCGCTCTGTCTTTTTTCGTCAGCGACCAGTGCGTGCAGCAGAAGACGAATTTCTCAAATTCGACGACGAGCAGACAGCGCTCTTCTTCCGAACCGGGCAGGGGATAATAATTGACGGCGATCGGCTTTTCTTTCGAAAGGATTCCAATTCCGTATTGTCCGCCCTGAAATTCGATCGCGGGGCCGTAGGAAGGCGTCATGTCCGTCAATTTGGCGAATTCGCCGAGCACGTCGGCGCCATTGGAGCGTTTGGTCTTGCAGTCGAGCTCCTGAATCGCGACGACGTCCGGCGCCTCTCTGTTGAAGACGTCGCAGGTGCGCGCGTAGTCGGTCTTATTGTCAAGGCCCGCTCCGTTGCGAACGTTGTACGACATAATCCTGAAGCCGTCGGCGGCTTGCGCGGTTGAGAACAGGAACGCGCCGGTCAGAGCGAGCGCGAAAGTCAGGATTTTTCCAATAGAAGAATTTTTTTTGTTCATGAGTTCGTCGTTTTCACAATGGGGCGTGGAAAAACGCGTGAAGAGAAACGCCCCTGCGCCGACGATTGGAACTATTTTTTCGATCGCTTGTCGCCGATCGCGACGTTTTCGGTCGACGTCCACTGAGCTAAAACGGCTTCTATTCGCTTGTCTAATTCGTCGAGCTTCACAAGGAGTTCGTCGTGCTGAGATTCGATCCGTTTAGACGCGGCGTCGTATTTCGCTTCCGTCGCTTGAGTCGTTTGCGTCATGGCTGGTTCTGTAGTCGGCGTCCCTTCGACGCGCGCCGACGAGGATTTCGTCGGGACTCCGTCGATTATAATGGGTTGATACTTTGAAAACAACAGACTTTTTATCGTCCAGGAACGCCGCGCTCAAAAAAAGATTTGTTATTCCTGACAAAAGCAATATAACAAAGAATCGTTATATATTTTATCTAAATTAACAGAAAGAAACTGCTTTTTCGACTTAGAATTTCTTATTGAAGCCGGCGAAGAAAAGATAGTCGGCGTATTCTTTGGCGATTTCGACGTCGTACCTGATATACACGTCGAACGTGTCGCGAAGCGCGTAGTCGAGCCCCGCGCAAAGATCGAGTTTGTCGCGCGCCATCTTGTGAGAACCTTGTCGATAGGCGACGGGAATCGGCGCCTGATCGCCGATCGTGTAGATATAACGCGATCCGAATTCGTGAGACCAGTCGGCGGAAATATACGGCGTGACGACGCCAAACGCGGTCGCGTATTCCCAGCTGAATCGACTTCCGATTTTCATACGGTACGAAGCCTCGGAAAATTCTTCGGGCCGCTCGTTGGAAACGACGAAGCGTTCGGCTTTTTGCGGCTCGACCAGACTGAGAATCCTGAAATTGGCGCGCGGCTCGATTCGCGTGTAGCCTCGGTCGAATCTCGCGCCGAATTCCGACTCGAAAAACCATTCGGTCGCGTCGAATTTATTCGCGGCGCCAGAGCCGATTTTCGTCTGTTTCGTAGTGTTTCTCGCGCCGCCGTAAAGCAATTCGACGCGCCAAAGAGCGTCGAACACGCTCATCCGAAGAAAGCCCGCTACGGAGTCGATTCTGGAGTCGTACGAGCCGGAATTTTTCGCGTCGACGTTCGTTTGCGTTCCCTGAACGCCGTAGCCCCAGATAAAATAGTCGGTCAGCGTCCAGTCTTGTCCGAGCGCTCCTCCGAAAGAGCCGACGTCGAACCCGCCCCTGTCGATCGTGCGATTCTGCGCTTCCTGCGAGCCCCAGGAGGCGATTCCGTAGCCGAAGACGCGGCCGCGATAGGGCGCGACAGGCAACGCCGAGAGATTGGCGGCGCGAACGATCGATTGGACGTCGAGCGAATCGGACGCGTCGGGGAGATCGACGCATTGCGACAAGACCGATTCCGGCAGAAGAGACGCGCCGGGAAAATAAGAGGACGGTTCTTGCGCGGGAACGGCGCGCGCGCCGACGCATGCGATCGCCAGGAACGCAAACAAGACGCTTAACGCGTCGATCGTACGGCGTTTGAAGAACACGTCGACAAGCCTTTGACAATATATTAACGGGGAAACAACGATTGGGGACGCGGGTTTATTGAATCGGCGCCGCTTCCGGGCTTTCCGCGACGGCTTGCGCGTCGGTCGTCGCGTCGGCGGGAGCGGCCTGACCTCCGGCGGGGGGCGTCGCGGCGCCTAACGCGTTGGCGTTCGGCTGGGTCGCTTCGCTTGCTGACGGTTTAAGAAAGACCGCCTGGGCGACCATCGAATTGTCGTCGTTGTTTTTGGAGAGAACGCACCCTTTTTCGTTTTTATCGAACCCAAGCGTAACGGCGTGGCTTTCGCGCGGACTCAGGAGCGCGAGGTACGCGCCCCCGTCTTCGTTGATGGCAAGCTCTCCAAAGACGGGGCTCGTCATATCGACGGGATCTTCCGGAGTCGACTGCAGCTTTTGCGCCAGGACGCGCATGGCTCCGACTTTTTCGGCGTAGAGTCCCCTTTGAGCGAAGAGCGAGCCGTCTTTAATTTCAAGGGTCGCCGTCTGCGTTTCCGGGTCGACTAAAAGAACGCTGTCGTTGACGACGAGCGAGTCGACGACGAGCTCTTTGAATCGGTTTTGATCGGCGGCGGCGACGCCTGCCGGAGCGTTTTCCGTCGGCGCGGCGTGTTCCGCCAAATACCACGACGTCCCGGCCGCGGAGATCGCGCCGACAATTGCGGAAATAAAGCAGTTGAAAAACGTTCCTTGCATTCTTGGGAATCCTCTTTTTCTCGATAACGACTTAAAAGCGCGGCGTTGGGAGCCGTCGCCCCGGAAGTATAGAGTTTTTCAGTCGTTCGTTCTAGGTCGATTTATAAAATTTGCGTCCTCGTCTGGCGCCTTCTTTTTTTTACGATACAATTGACGCGAGAGAAACGAGGGAAGGTTCCTCGAAAGCGAGCGTTGTTTTATGAATCCATCCAAGTACAGACGAATACGCCTGATCGCGACGATTTGCGCCTGGTGCTATTTTCTCTACATGGCGTATATGCTCCTTTATCCTATTCCTCAGATTCCCAAGCCGGCGCGTTACGTTTTTGACGTCATTCACTTTTTGGCGTTTGTCGTGCTCGGCGTTCTTGTCGGCGTCGCGCTGCGTCGTTTGCGCCTGAAGCCCTGGTTCATTCTGCTCGTCGTTTGGGGCGTCGGTTCGGAAATATTGCAACGCTACACCGGTCGTTTCTGCGAATTTCAGGATATGGTTCAAAACGTCCTCGGGGCGGGCGCGGGGTTTTATGCCGCGTGGCTCCTGCGTCGGTTCTGGTTCGAACGCCCGTCGAAAAAAGAGGACGCGCATGACTAGCGAGACCGGCGCGTCGATTCGCGCCAAACGCATGGGCGCGGTCGCGATTCTTCCGCGTCCTCCGTTTGTTCTTTCGCCGGGTCAAAAAATCGATTTTTCTCGTATGGAGACGCTTGTCATCCGGCGTTCGGCAAACGTCGCGGCTCCGGGCGCGCTTTGTTTTCCCGGCGGGGGCGTGGAGCAGGGCGAGAGCCCCGAGGAAGCGGTTTGTCGGGAATTTCGCGAGGAAGTCGGAATCGACGTGCGCGTCGTGCGGTTTCTCGCCGAGAACACGACCCCGAGCGGCGCGCCGCTGTATTGGTTTAGCGCAGAAAGCGTCGAACGAGATCCCGACGCTCTTCGAATCGTCGTTCAGCCGGAAGAGGTCGCGGGGTACGAATGGCGCGCGCTTGTCGATTTGCTCGACGATCCCGACTTTTTGTCGAATAATCTTGCGATCGTGCGAAAAATTGTCGCCGGCGAGATCGCGTTGGCGTAACAGGGGAAGAGATTCGATGTTTTTTTTCGTCGTTTTGAAAGCTTTGGGGTTAATGACCGCGTTTGCGATCGCGACGGTTCTGGTACTCGTTGAATTGGGCGTCGCCGTTTACGCGATCGCGCGGCTCTTCCGTAAAGAACGTTCGGATTCTGATTCTTAAATAATCTTATGAAAATAGAAGTTGTCGAAGAAGGACGGCGTTGGCGCGCGTGGGCGCCGGCCAAGATTAATTTATTTTTTGAAATTTTGGGCAAACGCCCCGACGGATACCACGATATCGAAACGGTCGTCGCGCAGCTGGATCTCTGCGATCGACTGGAATTTGAACGAACCGAAAAGCCGGGGTTGGAGCTCGAGTGTTTCGACGAATCTGGAAACCCAGACGCCGAGATTCCATGCGACGAGAAAAATTTGGTCGCAAAAGCGTTCTCTTTTTTTTGTTCTGATTGTAATGATTTTACCGGTAAATTTGGGCTAAAGTGCCGGATCTTCAAAAAAATTCCAATAAAATCCGGTTTAGGGGGCGGATCGAGCGACGCCGCGAGCGGGTTGGCGGTGTCTAACATTGCGTCTGGGGGCCTTGTGTCAACGAAGCGTCTACAGACGATCGCCGGACGCGTCGGCAGCGACGTCGCGCTTTTCCTGGAAAAGGGCGGCTCGGTCGGTCGGGGGCGCGGCGAATTAGTCGAACCGTTGGAGATTCCGCGCTTGTCGCTCGTCCTGTTGAAACCGCAAGAGGGGCTCTCGACTCCCGCCGTTTATCGGCGTTACGCCGACGCGACGACGGACGAGCCCAGGAAGTCGCTTGACGATTTTTGCGCCGAAATCTCGCGCGCTTTTGAGATTTCGCAACGTTCGAACGGGGGTTCGGAAGCCGCGAAAATCGTCGCCGGACGACTGTTTAACCGGTTGGAACAACCGGCGTCCGAACTTTGGGACGGTCTTGAGCCGCGTCGCGAGCTTTTGCTCTCGACGGGCGCGTTGGGCGTTCAGATGAGCGGGAGCGGCACGGCTTTATTCGCGATATATCCGGACGAAGCGTCCGCCAATCGGGCGGCGCGCTTATTGAGCGAGTCCGCAAACGGCGATCGCGTTTACACAGCTAAAACGATATGAGTCGACGGAGATTTCGGCAAGCGATTAGGGGGCTTTGCCGTCTCCATATATACTTGAAAGATCAATTCGAATGAGAATCACTGAAATTCGAATCAAATTAATCGACGGCGACGCCGTTCGTCAACGTCTACGCGCTTTCTGTTCAATAACCTTTGACAACGCCTTTGTTGTGCGCGATCTGAAGATTTTAGAGGGGAATCAGGGCTATTTTATCGCGATGCCGAGTCGAAAAATGACGACTCGTTGCCCTAATTGTCGTCAAAAAAATCCCGTCGGATCGAATTTCTGCGCTCAATGCGGATTTGAATTGGCTCGCCTTGGCGACTTTTCGGACATGTCGCCTCAGAAGATGTACGTCGATATCGTTCATCCCATTAACGCGCCGGCTCGCGACGTAATTCATCGCGCGATTATCGACGCCTATGAACGGGAAAAAGTTCTCGCGCTGGAGCCGGGGTACATTTCGACGTACGACGACTACCCCGAAGGGTTCGAGCCGTAATTTTTCGCGAGTTTTTCTCACGAGGCGCCGTGGAAAACGCGGCGCCTTTTTTAATCTGCGCGTTGAATATTTCCGTTCCTGCCAAATTGACGCCGCCGCGCCCGGCGGTAGAAACTTCTTTTTTCAAGTTTATCTATTTTTCTTTTTTTCTCTGGATACTCATAAAAGCGCGCGAAAATAACGTTTTTTCTCCGTAAGAATAAAAAAAACGAAAAAGATAATCTTCGCGAGATGTTTTTGGCGCTTAGTCTGCATTAGAACCTGTCAAGCGCGTTAAGACGCGTGAAACTTACGTCAGTTTGTTTCGGCGTCGTTTGGCGCTTCCATAAAGACATAAGACTTATTTACATATAAGGAGTATACCGTGGCAAAGAAAATGTCGTTCGATGACGCCGCGCGTCGCCCGATTGCCGAAGGCGTCGTTAAATTGGCTCGCGCCGTAAAAAGCACCTTGGGGCCTCGCGGTAGAAACGTCGTTTTGGACAAAGGTTGGGGCGCTCCCAAAGTTACGAAAGACGGCGTTACGGTCGCTGAAGATATCGCGCTTGAAGATCCCGAAGAGAATTTGGGCGCGCAGTTAGTTAAACAAGCCGCCTCGAAGACGAATCAGGCCGCAGGCGACGGCACGACGACCGCTACGGTCCTCGCCGAAGCGATCTACCTCGAGGGATTGAAGATGGTCGCCGCCGGAGCCGATCCGATGGCTCTTTCGCGCGGCATTCAAAAAGCGTCCGCGATCGTCGGCGAATATATTGACAAACAGGCGACTCCGGTCAACGACAAGAGCCGTAAGGAAATCGCGCAGGTCGCGACGATCGCCGGCAACAACGACTCCACGATCGGCCAGATTCTCGCCGACGCCTTTATTAAAGTCGGTAAGAACGGCGTGATCACGGTCGAAGAAGGCAAGCAATTCGAGACGTACGTCGACGTCGTCGAGGGCATGCAGTTCGATCGCGGTTATCTTTCTCCCCATTTCGTTACGAACGTCGACGATCAAAAAGTCGAATTGGAAGATCCGCTCATCCTCGTTTTCGAAGATAAGATTTCCAACGCGAAGTCGTTGATTCCTCTTCTCGAACAAATCAGCAAGCAGAGCAAGCCGCTCTTCATCGTCGCCGAAGACGTCGAAGGCGAAGCGCTCGCGACGCTGGTCGTCAATAAGTTGCGCGGCGTTTTGCAAGTTTGCGCGGTCAAGGCTCCCGGATACGGCGACCGTCGTAAGGCGATGCTTGGCGATATCGCCGTGTTGACCGGCGCGACCGCCGTCTATAAAGATCTTGGCGTTCAACTTGACGCCGTTCAGCTCGCCGACCTTGGTCGCGCGAAGAAGATCGTCGTTACCGGCGAACACACGACGATTGTCGGCGGCGCGGGCGCCAAGACCGAAGTCGATTCGCGCGCCGCTCAAATTCGCGCGGAGATCGAAAAGACGACAAGCTCGTACGACAAAGAGAAGCTGCAGGAACGACTTGCGAAGTTGGCGGGCGGCGTCGCGCGCATCAACGTCGGCGCGGCGACCGAGTCGGAAATGAAAGAGCGCAAGTACCTCTATGAAGACGCTCAGGCCGCGACGAAAGCCGCGCTCGAAGAAGGCGTCGTTCCCGGCGGCGGCGTTATGTTGCTCCGCGCCGCGGACGCGCTCAAAAATATCGACTGCGCCGTCGAAGACGAAGCTTACGGCGTTCAGATCGTCAAGCGCGCTCTCGAAGCGCCGATTCGCGAAATCGCTATAAACGCCGGAGTCGAAGGTTCCGTCGTGGTCAATCGCGTTCGCCAGATGAAAGGCAAGAACGACGGTTACGACGCCGACAAAGACGCCTACTGCGATCTCGTTGAAGCGGGCGTTATCGACCCCGCGAAGGTCGTGCGCACCGCGCTTCAAAACGCGTCGAGCGTCGCCGCGCTTCTGCTGACGACCTCGTGCGTCCTGACGGAAATTCCGAAAGAAGAGCCCGCGGCTCCCGCCGATCCGAACGCGATGGGCGGCATGGGCGGCGGCATGGGAGGCATGGGCGGTTTCTGATCCGCGCCTCTCCGCTAAAAGTTTACCAGTCGCGTCGACGTAGCGCGTCGGCGCGAAATTTCCTCCAAAAACAAACGCAATTATATATATTGAAAGGACGTTAACATGTCTGCTAAGAAAAATCTGAACCTGAAACCTTTGGAAGATCGTCTTGTTGTCGAACCGTTGGACGCTGAAGAAAAGACCGCCGGCGGCATCTTCCTTCCCGACAGCGCGAAAGAAAAACCCCAACGCGGCACGGTCGTCGCGGCGGGCGCGGGTCGTCTCCTTGACAACGGCAAACTCGCGGAAATGAGCGTCGGCGTCGGCGACGAGGTTATCTACGGCAAGTATTCCGGATCCGACGTCGAAGTCGACGGCGTTCAATATAAGATTCTCCGCGAGAGCGACGTCCTTGCGAAAGTCGTCAAGACCGCGTGATCTTGTCTCCTGTTTCCTTGCGTCCACGAACCGTCGCAGGTTGTTTTTTCCTTTCTTTCGGCTTTGCCGACGGGGACGCAAGGAACTTTTCCCTTTCAATATATCCGGAGGCGACGAGGCGTGATTGAAGCGAAACGCTTCTTTTCCTCGCGCTCCTAAGACCATATAAGGACGATACTCCATGGCAAAGCAATTGATCTTCGACGACGCGGCGCGGCGTAAGATGCTTGACGGCGTCAATAAATTGGCGGACGTTGTCGCGGTAACGCTTGGTCCCACCGGCCACAACGTCGTTTTGAGCAAGCCGTACGGCGGTCCTAAAGTGACCAAAGACGGCGTTTCCGTCAGTAAAGAAGTCGAACTTGAAGACCCGTTTGAAAATATGGGCGCCAAGTTGGTCAACGAAGTCGCTTCGAAGACGAACGACGTCGTCGGCGACGGAACGACCACCGCGATCGTGTTGGCGCGCGCGATCTTCAAAGAAGGGCTCCGCAACGTTACCGCGGGCAGCAACCCGACGGCGATTCGTCGCGGTATCGATCGCGCTTGCGACGCGGCGATTGCGGAACTTCAAAAGATCGCCAAGCCCGTGACGACCAAAGAAGAAATTTCGAACGTCGGCACGATCAGCGCGAACAACGACCGCGAAATCGGCGATTTGCTCGCGGACGCGATGGAAGCCGTTGGAAACGACGGCGTTATTACCGTTGAAGAAGGCAAGTCGTTTGAAACGACCTACGAAGTCGTCGAAGGCATGCAGTTCGACAAAGGCTACTTGTCTCCGTACTTCATCAACGACATGGCGGAAATGAAATGCACGCTCGAGGACGCGTACGTTCTTCTGCACGAAAAGAAAATCTCGAATACGCGCGACCTCATCCCGCTTCTTGAAAAAGTCGCGAGCAAGGGCAAGCAGCTCCTCATTATCGCCGAAGACGTCGACGCCGAAGCGCTGACGATGCTCGTCGTGAACAAGTTGCGCGGCGTCGTGGACGTTTGCGCGGTCAAAGCGCCGGGATTTGGCGATCGTCGCAAGGCGATGCTGCAGGATATCGCGATCCTCACCGGCGGTCAGGTCATCAGCGAAGACCTCGGCATTAAGCTGGACGCCGTCGAGCTCAATCAACTTGGTCAGGCGAAGCAAATCAACGTTGACAAAGACACGACCGTCATCATCGACGGCAAAGGCAAAAAGGCCGACATCAAAGCGCGCACGGATCTCCTGCGCCGCATGATCGACGAAGCCGAAAGCCAATACGACCGCGAAAAGTATCAGGAACGCCTGGCGAAATTGTCCGGCGGCGTGGCGATCGTCAAGGTCGGCGCGCACACCGAAGCGGAAATGAAGCAGAAGAAAGACCGCGTCGACGACGCGCTGCACGCCACGCGCGCGGCGGCTCAGGAAGGTATTCTTCCGGGCGGCGGCGTCGCGCTCCTGCGTTGCCGCGAAGCCGTTGAGAAATCGCGTAAAGACGCGCGCGGCGACGAAAAGATCGGCGTCGACATTCTCTATCGCGCGCTGAGCGCTCCTCTTTGCCAAATCGTCGACAACAGCGGCGCCGACGGCATGGTCGTCGTCGACGAAGTCGCTCAAAAAGAAGGTCCGAACGGCTACAACGCCGCGACCGGCAAGTACGAAGATTTGTACAAAGCGGGCGTTATCGATCCGTTGAAGGTCGTTCGCGCCGCGTTGTCTCACGCCGCGAGCGTCGCGGGCCTGATGTTGACGACCGAAACGCTCGTCACCGACGTCAAAAAAGACAAGAAAGTCGACGACGCGGTTCGTTGACGGAGTTCGGCGCGACGCCGTTAGCCGTTAAAGGCTAAGTAGTTATAACGCCCGACGCAACGAGTTGGGAACGTTTCAGATTCGCTCGCCTGGACGGGCGAATCTGTTTTTATAAGCGGGACGCGCGTTTGGTCGCGTTGGGCGCGAATTGAAAATTGGCTCTTTGTTTTCGCAAACGTTCGAAGACGAAGGGCGCGTCCGCTAACGTCGGTTAGCGACAGCGTTTGGAATGAGATCAATGGCTGAAGAAGTCGATTATTACGCATTACTTGGAATCGATCGCACGGCGACCGCCGAGGAGATCGCGTCGGCGTATCGCAAGACGGCGCGAAAATATCACCCCGACCTTAATCCCGGCGACGAAGAAGCGGTTGAGAAATTCAAATTATGCGCCGAAGCGTTTGAAGTTCTTAAAGATCCTGAAAAGAAGGAGATTTACGACCGTTACGGAAAAGCCGGGCTCGATCGCAACGGCGGGGGGCCCGCGTTCCAGGACGTCGGCGACATTTTCGGCGCGTTTGGCGATCTTTTCGGCGATTTCTTCGGAGGGGGCGGACGCTCTTCCGGAGCGCGTCAGGGCGCCGACGTTCGGTGCGGCGTCACGCTCGACCTTCACGAAGCGGCCAAGGGCGTTTCCAAAGAGATTAAGTTCCGTCGTCACGAAGTTTGCAAGACGTGCGGCGGCAGCGGCGTGAAGCCGGGCACGAAGCCGGAAGTGTGCAAATACTGCGGCGGACGCGGGCGCGTTCAGCAGTCGACGGGCATCTTTTCGATCCAGACGACGTGCCCGAAATGCGGCGGCCGGGGAACGGTTATCGAACAGCCGTGCGTCGATTGCCGCGGTTCCGGGCTGACGTCCAAAGAAGTTACGCTGGAAGTGCGCATTCCCGCGGGCGTCGACAGCGGCGTCCGACTGCGCATTCAGGGGGAAGGGGATCGAAGCCCCAACGGCGGTCCTTCGGGCGATTGCTACGTGTTCATTCAGATCAAGAAGCATCCTCTGTTCCGTCGCGAAGGCCAGGATCTTATTTGCCAAATTCCAATCGGGTACGCGCAGGCGGCGTTGGGCGCGGAGATTGAAGTTCCGACGCTTGACGGCGTCGAGAAAATTAAAATTCCGGCCGGCACGCAAAACGGCGAGATCATTCGTCTTAAAGGCCGCGGAATGCCGATTCCGCGCCGCAACTTCGCCGGCGACCTTCTGATCCAGGTGGTCATCGAAGTTCCGACCAAGATCAAGCCGGAACACGAGGCGATTTTGCGCAAGTTGGCGGAATACGAAGGGGATTCCGTCTTGAAAGGCCGCAAGTCGTTTAGCGCGAATCTCAAACAGTTTGTCAAAGATTTCTTCCCGGAAAAAAAGAATCCCAAACAAACTGACGAGAAAGAGAAGAGCGACAAATAATTCGCGCCGTTGTTTTTTACATACCCGTTGATTAACGTTTTCAGCTAACGAGACGACGCAGTTTTTAAGAACGTCTGAGGAAGAATATGCGAGATAAATCGAAGGAAGACGATCCTATTTTTGAAGAAGACGTCGACGCGCTCGCGAAAGAGATCGCGGACCAGGCCTCTTCGGAACAGGAGTCCGGCGAACAAGTCGTAACGATTCCCGCCGCCGAATACGAGAAGCTCAAAGCGGAGCTTGACGCCGCCAAAGACCGCGCGCTGCGCGCTTTGGCCGAGTTGGAGAATTTCCGAAACCGAACGAATCGTCTGGCTCAGGAAGAGCGCAAATACGCGGGCGTCGACCTGGCGCGCGACATGCTGCCTTTGTGGGACAATCTCGGTCTCGCGCTAAGCATTCAGGAGCCCGACAAAAACGGTCAGGCGGTCGTCGACGGCGTGAAGATGGTTCACGAGGAATTTCTGAAAGTTCTGTCGAAAAACGGGATCAATAAGATCGAGGCGCTTCATCAGCCGTTCGATCCGAAGTTCCACGAATCGGTCGCTTTTGTTCCTTCCGAAGAGTTTCCGCCCAATACGGTCGTCGTCGAATTGAAAGCCGGATTCACGATGCACGATCGGGTCGTGCGCGCGGCGCAAGTCGTGCTCGCTTCGCCCGTTCCCAAGGCGGAGCCGAAAGAGGAAAACGAACAGTGAGGTTTTAACGCGCGCAAGCGCGATTTCAAGTCGAGGCGCGGCCCGTTCCGCCCTCGTCTCAACAGAAGGCTCTTCAATGCCAACATACGAATATCATTGCGACGGCTGCGGTAAAGACGTCGAGATTTTTCATTCGATGTCCGCGAAACCCGCGGAGATTTGCCCCGAATGCGGCGCGAAAAAACTTCGCCGCTTAATCAGCGAAGGCGCGGGGATTATTTTCAAAGGTCACGGTTTTTACTGCACCGACTATAAGTCGAGCCCGTCGGAGGCGAGCGTTTCTCAGGGCTCGGGCGAATCTTCGGAATCGAAAAGCGCGGAGTCGTCCTCCGACGCCAAGAAATCGGAGAAGCCGAGCGAAAAGCCGAAAAAATCGGAGAAGTCGAGCGCCAAAAAAGAGAAGAAGTAGCGAGAGGTTCGAGCATGCGTTGCCCCATATGCGACAAGGAGTTTTCCAAAGACGATCCGAAGGCGGCGCTTCCGTTTTGTTCGCCGCGTTGTAAGTCGATCGATTTGAAGCGTTGGATGGGCGAAGAGTACGCGCTTGAATCGGTCGATTTAGACAAATTGGAGGAGCAAATCGCGGGCGTCGATTCTTCCGACGACAAACCGGGCGACGATCGACGCGCCGACTAGAATTTCGACGTTTTTTCTCGTTTTTTCGCCGATTGATTTTTTCTCTTGTCAATCGGCTTTTTTTTGCGATTCTCACGCTTGAAACGCCGTTCTTTTCTTGATATTTTTTCGCTCTCGTATACAATGACAATAGCGGTTTATCGCTTGCGGTTTCAGCGGCGCCTCGCAGACGTTTGAGCGCGCGCCGCAGCCGCGCCGCGGAGATTAATGATGAAGAGAATTACCGATATTGACGAGGGAACGATTCGACGAATCGATTGGCAAACGTTGGTTCCTCCGACGATCTTATTTCGCGCGTTTTCACGGACGTTTAAGCCGACGTTTTTATTCCTTGGCTCCGTCCTTGCGGCGCTGTGCGCGACGTCGACGGGATTTCGTCCCTACTCGGGGACGCTGGAGCTGTGCGGAGACGTCTGGCTTCCGTACGACTCGGAGTTTGCGAGTCTGTTGACTTATTGTTTTCCGTACTTCACGCCGTTTCAAATAACGCGCGACGGAGAAGGACCGCTTCTCTTTTGGCAGGGCGCGCTGATCGGCCTGGTCGTCGCCGCCTGGTTTGCGCTTGCGTTTTCGCGTTCGACCGTCGTCAGGCTGACGAGTTCGGCGCGATCGTCCACGCTAGCGTCCTCGCTCTTTGCGCTAAAGAAGTTTCGATCGCTGATCTTGCCCGGCCTTTTGCCGTTAGGCGCGCTTTTCGCGCTTTGGGTTTGCGCGTTCGCGGCATTGAAATTGGGCGCGTTGGGGCAAATTGCCGCGCCTCTTTTCGCGGGCGCGTTCCTCCTTTTGGGGGCGCTGTTTCTTATTACCGCGCTTGCTTTTCCGTTTGCGGTAACGGCGATTGCGACGGAAAACAGCGATTGTTTCGACGCGACGTCGCGCGGGATTTCGTACGTGACGCAGCGGTTCCTTTTTTTGATCATGTACGCGTTCTTTTCGGCGATTTTAACGTGCGTCGGCTTTGTCGTGGTCGAACTGCTCGCCGAGTTGAGCCTGGTTCTCTACGAGTCCGCGTACGGCGCCGTTCTGGACGGACGCTGGGTCATGTTTTGGCGCATGACGCTGATTCTGCTTCCGATCGTTTACGCGTGTTGTTCGTGCGTCGTCTACGCGAACGCGATTTATATCGCGCTGAGGCGCAGCGTCGACGGAACGCCTTACGATTCGTGCGTTTTGGATCTTCAGGGGCGTAAACCGAGGCAGTTGAGTCAGATCCTTCACGACGTCAAAGGCGCGCCGGTCGTCGCCGGAACCGAAGACGCTCCCTCGTCGGAATCTGACGAAAGCAAGGAATAACGTCGTTGGCCGATATTCGAGAAGACGGAAATCTTTCCCTGAACGAAACGCGCGTCGCTTCGATTTTTCCCAGGTCGAAACCCGACGAGATTGAGAATCGGCGCGATCGATTCGAGGTCGCGCGACTGACGTCGATCGGTCGCGGCGCGGTCGCGTGCGTCGGCGTTCGAGGCCCGCGGGCGCAAGCGCTTCTCCAGGAACGTTGGAGTCGCGCGGACGGCGTTCGTCGCGAATTTGACGCGTGGACGCCTCAGAGCGCGAAACGCCCCTATTTCGGTTTGTTTCGATTCGACGAACTTGGAGGCGCTTCGGAAGAGATCGTCTTGCGTCGTCGCACGGCGAATTCGCTGGAACTTAATTGCCACGGGGGCGCTCTTATTTCCTCCCGACTGACGAACTACTTTGTCGAACGCGGCGCCGTCGAGATTTCCGGCGACGATTGGGAGCGCGCCGTCGTTTTCGAAGAACGGGGGTTCTTCGACGATCGATTCAACGAACGACTCGCCGATCCGATCGACGCGCTTTTTTACTCGGCCGCCGACGAGTTGATCGCGCAGGCGACGACCGAACCGATCGCGAAACTTGCGATTCGTCAACGCGCGTTGTGGCGCGATTTTTTCGAGTCGTTTACGCGCGAATTGAGCCGCGCGGACGGAAAATCGCCCGACGTCGACGCGCTGGTCGCCCAAATCGATAGCGTTTTGTCGCGCGGGACGTGGGGACGTCGGCTTTGTTCGCCGATTAAGGCGGCGCTTCTCGGGGCGCCGAACGTCGGCAAGAGCAGTTTGCTCAACGCGGCTCTTGGATACGAGCGCGCGGTCGTTTCGCCGACGTTGGGCACGACGCGCGATCTTGTCGACGCGCCGATTGTGATCGACGGATGGAATTTCCGCCTGATCGACGCGGCTGGGATCCGCGAGACGGGCGACGAAATCGAACGGATCGGCGTGCGTCTGGCGTCGGAAAACGCGCAGGAAGCGGACGTCGTCCTGAAAATATACGACGTCGCGCGAAGTCGGGCGGAACAAGACGCGCTCTTCGCGCGGTTCCTCGACGAGGGTTTGGCCAACGTCGCGTCGAAGAGTTTGGTCGTTTTGAACAAGACGGATCTTCCCGAGTCGGAATGGGACGACGCCTGGAAAGGGGAAGGCGCGTCGGACGCGATTAAGGTCAGCGCTAAGACGCTTGTCGGATTCGAGGAGCTTTCTTCGGCGCTGGTACGAGCCGTTTTTGGAGCCGAGACGCCGGGACGGGGGCCCGCCGTTTGGTCGTCGCGACAAATAGACTATTTAAATGAACTGCGAAGTAATTTATTGACATATAAGAAGTTAAACGATTGACACGGGGAAACGCGCCGATTGATTTCGGCAATGAGACCAGGTTGAAAGGCGATTCGATCGCCGATTAGTTGCAAGAGAAGAATATGATATACGAAACGGTAGGAGATTTAAGCCTGCAGTTGATTTCCGACTCGTGGTTCGCGATCCTCGCGTTTAGCCTCGTCGGAGTATTGGCCGTCTTGGGCGAATCAAACGCCGACAAAGAAGAGATTAAAGAGCGTCTCGCGTCGTCCGTGCGCGCTTTTGTCAACCTTGTTTCTTACGCGGTTGATCAACGCGCCTCGAAAAAGGACGAAAAGAAAGACGACGGCGTCAACGAAGGGCAGGGGGAGTCGAACGAGTCGGCTCCGTCTGACGACGCGAAAAGTCCGTCTGAAAACGACGCTCGGGAAGCGAAGCAGGATCGTCCCCCCAGGAGACAAACGCGTCCGGGTGGCGGGACGATCAACGGCGGTTTTACGTGGCCGGAGGACTACTGGAATTACGAAGACGATTCCGACGAAACGCGTTTTGAGTCGGACGAAGACGCTCGCGACGACGAAGGTTGGAAAGACGACGACGAGGAAGAAGAACAACCCCTCGACCCTCGCGACAGAAAATGGAACGATCGCGAAGAGAGCGACGACGAAGTGCAGGACCAGCCTCGTCCCAAGCCGACGTCGCGCTTTTACGGGAAATTCTTTCGCAATCGCAACTACCCCGAATTGCCCGATCCCGACGCGCCCGTCGAAGACGATCCCGACGCCCCGCGTCGTTGGCGCAAAAAGAAAGACGCGCCGAAAAACGACGACTGGGACGCGACGATCAGCGACGACGAACTGGACCTGCTCTTCAACGGCGACGGAAGCGACGAGGGCGGCGACGAATCCGATTATTCGCTCGAGTTGGAGTACGACGACGAAATTGATTTCGATTTTCTCAACTCGCCGACGACCTCGCCGGAAGAGGCGATTGACTATTTGCGCAAACGCGTTGAAAACGGAGACGTCGAATCTCGCGACGAGCTTATTCGCGAACTTATGCAACGCGTTTCCGAAGCGCGCGCGGACGAACAAAAAATCGCTTTTGACGCGTTGGACGAAATCGAAGCGTTGTTGAACGAGTCGCCCGGCGACGCCGAAGCCGATCAGCCTTTTTACGACGATTCAAAAGACGAATTATACGCGCAGGTTCTTTTGCAGCGCGCCGTCTTCTACTTGCGAAACAATTTGCGGCCGCCGATCGACGTCGCCAACAGAGCGCTCAATTGGATTCGCCAGTGGGCGGACGACGATCCCAATCCGAAGACTCGTCGCCTCTTAGCGACGGCGTGGCAGGTGCGCGCGAGCTGTTTAAAAGAGTCCGGGAGCGATTCCGCGGCGCTCGCGTCTCTGTTTGAAGCGAAGGCTCTTTTCGAGGAACTGACCGATTCGGGCGTCGACGAGACGATCCCCTCGCTGGGGGCGACGTACGCGCTCATGGGCGAGACTTATATGTCTATCGGCGACGAACGCAAGGCGATCGACGCGTATCGCGTCGCGATTGAAACGTTCGACAAATACGCCGATCAGGAGATTTTTCTCGCTCAAAAAGTCAACTATATGTTCCGATTGAGTTCGGCGTTGCGCCAAATCGGCGCCGAAGACGAATCGGATCGCGTTCTTGAAGAAGCGATCGAAGGAGAAGAACGTCTTCACACGCTGGACGAAGACTCTTATTTCGGTCCGTTGACGCAACTTCTGGAAGTAAGGGCCGACGTGTTTGCGCAACACGGCAAACACGAAGACGCGATCGCTTTGCTGGATCGCGCGATTGCGACGCTCGAACAGTTTTTGACGTACGATTCCCTGACTCCGCGCCGCGTTTTGGCGTATTCGCATATGACGACCGCGCTTTGCCGACGCGCCACGATCTATTACCACATGAGGCGTTACGCGCTTGTCGCGCGCGATTTGGAAAAGTCGGTCGAATTTCTTTCGCTTGCGGCCAAAAAGGACGACGACTACGATCCGATCATTCAGGCGACGATAATCAATTCGCTCCTTTACGTCATGTGCGCGAGCCAGGGGGCGCGCCGGTACCTGTCGACGTTGCGCGCTCAGCAGAATCTTTTGTTCAACACGTTGTCTCCCGAGGAATTACGGCATATTAAGCCTTTCTACGGGCAGATGTTGTATTTGCGCGCCAATTTCCTGTCGCAGGCAAATTTGAAAATCGAAAGTTTGGCGGCGATTAACGAGTCGATCAAAATGCTGACCGCTCCCGAAGCGGACGACGACGCGAGTCCTGACTCGCTCGTGATGTTGGCTCGCGCGTTCGTCTTTCGCGGCGCGGAACTCGGAACGTCGTCCCTTTCGGATTTTCGGAACGCTAAAGACGCTTGCGAACGATATTTAGAGACCGAGAGCCTTGACGATTATTCGAAAAAGTTTTACATTCGGCTTCTTCGCGGCAAGGCTCCGCTGGAGCTAAAAGACGGAAACGAAAACGTCGCGGCGGACGACGTTAAAACGGCGGTTAGTCTTGCGGTCTCGGCGCTGCGCGACAAACGCTGGAGCTATTTCGAGGAACTGTCGTTTTTGGCGCGCGAGTCGATTATGTTTTTCAGCGCGGACGGCGATCCTTTAAAAAGATTTCGCGCGACGAAGTTATGGCTTCGTTTCGCGGAGCGCGTGCGTCGTTCTTACGTCGAGTCCGAATGGGATTTTGACGACGACGGGAACGAGCTGCCCAGAAATCGCGCCTTTCTTATTGAATACGAGTCGTTTGTCGCCGACGTTCGAATGTTTCGTTCGGAACTTTTGACCGTTTTCGACTGGCGTCCGGAGTTCGGGAAATACGTCGATTGGAACGTGGTTAAGCCGAGCGAAACGTCCGAAGCCGACGAAACTTCCGGCGAAAACGACGGTCCTTTCTCAATCGCCAAATTGAAGCTTCTGTCGCGACCTGGCGACCGCGACGCGTTTGTCGGGAAACGATATCGGGTCGTGACGGAGCGAATGAAAGACGATCCCGCCTCTTTGGCCGCTTTTTGCGACCTCGATTACTGTTTGCGTCTGGCTCGCCGCCGCGTTTTTGAGGGAGAGTTCCGATTTGGTCAAACGCTGTTTACGGCGCTTGAACGGTTGACCGATTTCTACGAGAACATATCGGAGCCCGTCCTTGGAATCGTGGAGATCAACGAGACGGCGCGCCTTTTCGACGACTATCGACCCAAAATAACGGCGAACTCGGGCGAGAACCGCGGCGACGCGTTATTTTGGAGTTGCGGGTATCGCGTTTGGGATCTTCAGGCCAAAGCGCTCGATCTGTTTTGCCAGAACTGGACGGCTATCGCCGAGGCGGACGAGTCGAATCTTACTGAGGATAAAGAATTTAGACAAACGCTGAACGAGCATTTAAAAGCGCGGACCGAACACGCGTATCTTCAGTCGCTCCTGGCGTTGAAAAACATGTCGACCGACGAATCGTATTATCCCGTATGGGTCGCTTCGTCGTATTCGCGTTACTATCAATGGCTCGAACGTTTCGACCGTCACGACGAGGCGCTTGAAATTGTTCGCGCCGAAGGGGAGCTGCTGGAAAAACGCGCGAAGAAGCCGACGCCGACCGCTTTGCTTGCGACAAGTCTTTTCTACGAATCGATTTCCAGCGTCGCTCTCGACGCGCGTCGCGTCGACGCTGCGAAATGGGCTCTTTTCAAATTAAAAGACTCGCTGTCGTACGAAGAGAGTCTGTTGGGGCGTCGCGCGATTGTCGGCGAACGTTTCGCCAGAATGTACGCGCGATTTGCGGCCGTCGCGCGAACCGAGGGACAAAACAACGAAGCGATCGACCAGGTCAGGAAATCGCTGGATCGTCTCGCGACTGTTTTCGAGCGCGGTCAGGCGCAGACAAGCGCTTTTTCGCTTTTGTGCGAGGGAATTTGTTTTCTCTTTTCCAGCGGAAACGATCAGGACAAACAAGTCGCCGCCCGACGCTATAAATTGGCGGAGCGGTATTATCTTTCGCTAAGCGCGTCGGGGCGTCTGGAAATCTCCAACGATTTCTGGCGCGCGTCGGTCGCCGTTTTGGAATGGGAGAGCGTCAAGCGTTGCTGTTGTCGCCGCGCGGGCCAAATTGTCGATCATTTCAAAGACTACTGCAAACCGCTCGTCGGCGAAGACCCCGGCTTTTTCGTCTTTAAACGCATCAACGCCAACTTCTTTCGGGCGGAATACGGACTTCGTTTTTCGAAGTTGACGCAGTCGAGAGAAGCGACGAGAGACGTCGTCGAATTACTCGAGGAGCATTACCGTCAGTTGAAGTCGCGGACGTTCCCGTTGGAAAAGCTGGCGAACGATCCGGAAGCAAACGCCGTCTCGCGGCAGTTGGTCGCGGCGCTTTCGTTTGAGATCATGATCGACTTCTTCCTGGGCGATCGGCTGAAGTCGTCGATTCAGGAGGTCGAGACGGGGCTTGACCTTGCCCGGAACATTCCGGAAGTCAAGGCGATTTTTGAACCTCGAAAAAGTCGAATTCGCTATCGTTTCGAACGGTTTTGCGAGAACTGGAAAAAGCGAAAGGGTTCTCAGGCTCTCCTGAAAGAATCGGGGGAATCGCCCGAAGCGACCGAAGCGGAGAAGATTCCGTTTTGGTCGAAACCCAAGGAGTGGAAACGTCGTTTCCATGATTTCCTCGCGGACGTTCGGGGAATGTGGAAGGACGAAGGTTCTCAAATGGACGCGGCGATATTCAAAGCCTGTTTCTACTTCATGGCTTACAAGGCCGCGTCGACGTTTGAACTGGAGGGGCCGCGCGCGGGCAGCGCCGCGTTTAACGACGTTTTCGCGAGAGTCGCTCAGATTTACGGTCCGGCTTCCGCCGTCGAATTGACGTGTCGATTCATTTGGGTCGACGAATTGATTCGGGAGCGGCGCTGGAGCGACGCGATTAGAGAGACGAGACGCGCCTTCAACGTCGCCGCGAAAGCTAAGGAAGTCGAAGACGACATGGATTCGATCGAGTTGAATTGGCGGCTCAATTGTCTGCGTTTGCGCGCGCTCGCGTTTTTGGAACGCCGACGATTCGGCGACTTGCGCGCCGCGGAGAAGATCGTCGACCAGGCGCTTCAAAAGTGCAGACTCAATCTCCGACGCGGACTCCTTACGCTTCGCGGTTCGTATTACGAACTGCTTCTTCTCCGGGCGCGGCTCGACGCCTTGCGCGGCAAAAAAGAAGATGCGCTTCGTATGGCCGAGCGAATAAAGCGCGCGCTCGACGCGTCGACGAAACGCGGAATTAAAATTTTGACCGGAGATTCGATTAAGAGTCTCGACGACCTGACGTCGTCGCTAAAACAATAAACGACAGAAAAGAACGACGCGCCCGTTACGGAGGATTCGCGTCGGTTACCTACGGAAAGGCAAGACCATGAGCAACCGCGTTCGACAAATGCGAGAAGCGCGCCGGGTTGATCTGAAAGACTTCGCGGCGCAAGTCAACGTGTCGCCGCGATTACTGATCGCTTTGGAAGAAGACGCCTGCGACGCGAGCGTTTTTGTGGCGCTTCGAATCGCGCGCGCACTGGGATCGACCGTCGAAGAAATTTTCGGCGACGAGCAGGCGAGCGAGACGTCGGTTTGCGAATCGGAGCCGCAGGTCGCGCCGGAGCCGGAACAGAGCGTCAAACCCAGGTCGGAAAAAAAGAAACGCAAAGCGGCTCCCAAACGAAAGAGCGAGCCCGAGCCGACCGGGGCGGGCGAAGAGAAGGTCGAACTTCCTGAAATCGCGCCTTACGCGACCGACCTGGCGGAACAGTCGTTCGACGAACTCATGGCGACGCAAGACGTCGACGCGCCGCGCTCGTTGTTCGAACCGATCGAGTCCGAGTCGCCGCGCCGGGTCTACGCGCCGCGACACAGTCAGACGACGTCGTCGAATTTTTCAAAAACCGCTAAAAAAGAAGGACTTGCGGACTCTCCCGCCAATCTTGCGGACCCCACGTTGGGACGGCCCGTGCGGTATTTCGATTTGTTTTGCGGAATCGGCGGTTTTCGTTACGCCGCGCAAAACGCGTTTGCGCAGATGAATCGCGCGAGCGAATGCGTTTTGAGTTGCGACGTCGACGAGCCCGCGCAGCGTAGCTACGCCGCGAATTTCGGCGAGACGCCTTTTGGCGACGTCGCGCGACTTGCGTCCGACGATATTCCCGACTTTGATCTTCTCATGGCGGGGTTTCCGTGTCAGACGTTTTCGATTATCGGGCTGCGCAAAGGATTTGCGGACGAAACAAAAGGTTCGCTTTTCTTCCAGATCGCGCGTATTTTAAAAGACAAACGTCCGCGCGCGTTTGTGTTGGAAAACGTGCGGCAGCTCACGACGCACGATTCCGGCCGAACGTTCCAAATCATCCTGCGCGTCTTGCAGGAAGAACTCGGCTATTGCGTCGACTGGCGCGTTCTCAACGCGCTCGACTGCGGTCTGCCTCAGAAACGCGAACGCGTCGTCGTCGTCGGATCGACCGAGCCGTTCGAGATTGAATGGCCGAAACGCGTCGAACCGACGCCGCTGAGCGAACTGCTCGAAAACGACGCCGACGTCGATAAGAAGTATTTCGCGTCCCCGGAAATCGTTCGCAAGCGCAAAGAAGCGCATCGCTCGGAGTTCTGTCCTTCCATCTGGCACGAGAATAAGTCGGGCAATATCTCCTCGTATCCGTACAGCTGCGCGTTGCGCGCGGGCGCGAGTTACAACTACCTTCTGGTGAACGGCGAGCGCCGCCTGACGCCGCGCGAAATGTTGCGTTTACAAGGTTTTCCCGACGATTTCAAGGTGGTCGTCTCCGATTCTCAAATTCGCAAGCAGGCGGGGAACGCCGCGCCGGTTCATTTGATTCAGCGCGCGCTCGAACGCTTTTTGCCGCTGGTCTTTACGAAAAAATGACCGATAAACCGAAAAAAAAGCCCTCCGCAAAGAGAACGCCCGTCCTTCCGAAATTGCCGGACCTTCCTCAGGGAGACGACTCTCCGCAGAAAAGCGACGTCTTCACCGCGTCGAAGCGTTCGGAGATCATGAGCAAAGTGAAGTCGACGAAAAACAAGTCGACGGAACTTCGCCTGATCGAAGAGTTTAAACGCCTCCATATTACGGGCTGGCGTCGGCAGGTCAAGATCGTCGGCAAGCCCGACTTTCTGTTTCGACAGTTGCGAATCGCCGTATTTGTCGACGGGTGTTTCTGGCACGGACACGACTGCCGCAACACCAAACCCAAAGACCACGCCGACTACTGGCGCGTCAAAATCGAGCGCAATCAGGCGCGCGATCGCGCCGTAACCGAACGACTTGAAGCGTTGGGGTATCGCGTCGTGCGCGTCTGGGAGTGCGACTTTAAAAAAGCGAACGCCGAACGACTGAACGAGAAATTGCGTCCGATCGTCGAGGCGTTGGAACGCGTTCGGTCGGAGTCGATTTCGTGAGGCGTCGGGTTTCGATATGAAAGCTCTTGGCAAATATTTGGGCGGAGGCGACGATCCGCGGCAGAACGCGATCGTGTTGACGTCGACGCTTGGCGTCGTCGTCAATTTGCTCATTTCCGGACTGAAAATACTCGTCGGCGCGCTGACGTCGTCGATCGCGATCGTTTCGGAAGGCGTCAACAACGCGTCCGACGCGCTCACGTCGTTTCTGTCCCTTGTCGGCGCGAAACTCGCCGAGAAACGGCCCGACGAAAAACATCCGTTTGGACACGGCCGAATCGAATATCTCACGAGCCTCGCCATCGCGGTGGTGATTTTAGTCGCGGGCGTGGAAATGCTCGTCGGCTCCGTCAAATTGATCATTAAGCCCGAGCCGTTGTCGATAACGTACGTTTCCATGCTGCTCGTCGGCGGAACGGCGGTCGTCAAATACATACTTGGCGTCTACACGATGAGGACGGGCAAAAAGGTCGACTCCGGCTCTCTCGTCGCGGTCGGGCTCGACTGTCGCAACGACGCGTTCATCTCTTTGTTAACGATCGTTTCGTGCCTGATTTTCATTGTTTTTCACCGTTCGATCGACGCTTACGTCGGCGTTTTTATGTCGCTCGTCGTCGGTAAGGCGGGCGTCGGCGTCTTGCGCGGCTCGGTCGACGATTTGCTCGGCGGGCCCGGCAAAAAGGAATTGGCGGCGCGGCTCTATCGCGAGATTCTCGCCGAGCCTGGGATTGTGAACGCCGCCGACATGACGCTGCACAACTACGGGCCCAACGCGTGGACGGGCTCGGTGAACGTCGAGATCGACCACGCCAGGACGGTCGGCGAAGTCTATCAGTTCCTCCACCGTCTTCAGTTGCGCGTTATGCGCGAGCATCGCGTGTCGCTGGTTTTCGGCGTGATCGCCACGGGAATCGACCATCAGGAAAACGTCGACCTGAAAAAAGTCGTCGATAAGTTCGTCGACGCTCACGAACACGTCAAAAGTTCTCACGCGCTCTATTTCGACGTCGACGCGAACACGATCTATTGCGATTTTGTCGTCGATTATCTCCTGAAAGACTGGGAAGCGCTTCGACGCGAATTTCTGGATTATATTCAGCCTCTCTATCCCGACAAAGAGATTGTGTTGACGATCGAAACGGAATTCGTATGACGTTCCGTTTTTTCGGCGCCAACTTTGCTCCTTCCGCTGGGAAGCCTTGAAAAAAGGAAATGCATTAACCCCCCGATTTAAGGAGGCATATTATGGAAGTCAAACTCAATCCGGACGAAAACGTCGTCAAGACGGTGAAAGAAGGGCTCGAGCGCACGGGCGGTTATTGTCCGTGTCGACGCGAGCGCACCCCGGAAAACAAGTGCATGTGCAAAGAATTCAGAGATCAAATTAAAGACCCGAACTTTGAGGGGTTTTGCCACTGCATGTTGTATTACAAGTCGAAATGAGCTAATTCAAAAGAGGGTAGATATTATGGAAATTACCGTTACCAGTCAGAATTTTGAAACAGAGGTAAAGAATTCGCCCGTCCCCGTCCTGCTGGATTTCTGGGCGCCGTGGTGCGGTCCGTGCAGAATGGTCGGGCCGATTGTGGCGCAGATCGCCGAGGAATACGCGGGCAAGATCAAAGTCGGGAAGGTCAACGTCGACGAAGAGCCGGCGCTTGCCGACGCGTTTCGCGTGTCGAGTATTCCGACGCTTGTCGTAATGAAGAACGGGGAGATCGTCAAGCAGGCGGTTGGATACCGTTCGAAGGAACAACTGGAAGAACTTCTTCAATAAGCGACGTCGACGCTTTCTGAGACGCGTCGAACAAGAAACAAAAAAGGCTGCCTGGCTTTCGCCGCGCAGCCTTTAATTACGCATACGAGACTCGAACGAATCGGCGCTCTACGCGCTAAGCTCAGGAGCGAGAAATCACTTCTTGCCTTTTTCTTCCGGAGCTTCCTTGACCTTCTTTTTCTTCTTCAAGACGACCTTATAGACGCGAATTTTCGGAAGGCTGAAGGGGGAAGCGTCGTCAGCCCAACGATCCTGGGACTGCAACTTTTCAATACGTTCGACTCTCGTCAAGACGTTGCGCGAACGCGAAACGCCTTTTTTGACTTTTAAGCTCTTATCGATGGTCATGGGTAAATTCTCCAAACGTTTTACGCGGTTGCTCGATCGCTCGAACCGACGTCCAGTATGCGACAAAACGACGGACGCAACGCGCCTCTTTTGGCGACCCGCCCGCGAAGCGTTCCGACACGCGCTTTGCGCAAGCGAAACACGGAACGCTTAGATAGGTTATTCTAATGAGCTTTTTTCATTTGACAAGGGGGTTTTGCGAGATTTCTTCCATGGAAACTCATAAATTGCCCTCCACGCGTTTTTTGTTATATCTGTATAATAGATATAATTGATATAACCGACGCTTTGAAATCGGCTGAAACGTCCGCGACGTCGAATCGCTCTTGCGCCGCGCGCGGAAAAAGCGTACTATCGCGTCGGCAGGCGGCGCAGGGACGCGCCGCGACAATCGACGCGAATAAGGAGAAAGGGTCGGCGATGACTCGACGAGGAATAGAGGCGGGGCTTGCGTACGCGCGCGAGGAGCTGGCGGCGCGCATGGCGAAACCGAAACGCGAGCCGGAGACGGAAGCGACGCTCGCGCTGGCGATTCTCGCGCTTTTGTCGTCGCGCGAGTCGGCGGCCGACGACGCGGAAGACGAGCCGAGGATCCTGAATTTCGAGCGCGCCAAAGCGGAGCTTCTTCCGCGCAGAACGTTCGGCGCGCCGTCGGCGTCAAGTCGGCGCCGCGTCGATTCGGATCGACCGAGACTGAAAATCTTTTGCGGAGAATAACCCGACGGTTCCGCAAAAATCCGTTCAAAAACTTTTCAACGATCGCGGCGACGCGGTCGTTTTTTGATTAATCTTTCGACTTCGACGGCTTGCCGATTTCCGTCTTGACCGAATACTCTCGACCTTTTCTATTTTCGTACGACACAAGCAGTTCGGCGACGACCCCGATCGAAAGGAGTTGCGCGCCCAGGAGCATGAGCGCGGCGGAGTAGACGACCGCGGGCCGACCGCCAAGATGATATTCCGCAAGACCGAGGAACGGCAGACGCGCGAGAACCCAGCGCAGCGCCATCCAGCAGAGCGTAACCGCGCCGATGAAGAACGACGACAAGCCGAACGTGCCGAGCAGATGTTGCGGGCGTTGTCCGTACCCGGTGACGAATTTGACCGAGAGCAGATCCAAAAATCCTTTGACGAACCGATTGAACCCGTATTTCGACTTGCCGAATTTTCGCGCGCGGTGCCGAACGACTTTCTCGCCGACTTTATAGCCTCGCGCGGCGGCCAGGACGGGCACGAAGCGGTGCAATTCGCCGTAGAGGGAGATTTCGTCGAAGATTTCGCGCCGATAGCATTTCATGCCGCAGTTGTGGTCGTGCAATTTGACGCCGGTCAGGGAGCTGACGAGCCAATTGAAGACGCGGCTTGGCAAGACTTTATGCCAGGGGTCGTGGCGGCGTTTCTTCCAGCCGCTCACGACGTCGAGCCCGGAATCGAGCAGACGGAGAAATTCGGGGATTTCGTGCGGATCGTCTTGCAAGTCGGCGTCGAGCGTCATGACGATCGGGAGCGTCGCGGCTTTGAACCCGACGTCGAGCGCGGCCGCCTTGCCGAAATTGCGTCGGAACCGTATCCCGCGCACGCGCGGATCCGCCTCGACGAGCGATTCGATAATCGACCAGCTCGCGTCGGTCGA
>JAFZNK010000140.1 GCA_017550965.1 Thermoguttaceae bacterium | reverse complement strand
CGATTCAAATCATGCTGTGTGATTTAACTTTACTTTGATATATTGAAAAAGCCGTTGATCGAAAGATCAACGGCTTTTTGCGTTTAAAGCCGGGGCTGCAAAGCCCCGGCGGATGGCTACGACTGAGTCGACGCGTTTTGGCGTCGCGTTGTTCAACCAACCCGTTCGCTACAGCGAACGGCTCGAATATGCATTTTAGTTCTGCGCAGGAGCGCGGACCGCCGCCGTCGATTCTATTTGACGTCCCGGACTTTATTCGCTATAATAAGGTCGATTAAAGATTTGCGGACGGGTCTGAAGAGCGTTCGCCGGCAAGTGGTTTTAGAAAGGGAATAACGTTGGGAGACGTCTTTATTTTAAACGTTTCGATTATTTTAGTGTCCGGCTTTATCGCCGGGTGCGTCTGCAAATATTTTAAAATTTCGCCGCTTATCGGGTATCTTCTCGTCGGGGCCCTTATCGGGCCGGGCGGACTCGACCTGACGGGCGCGAAGACGCTCCGAAGCGAAATCGAAAGCGAAGAACAACTTGTCAAACTTGAAGAAGCCGCCACGCAACGCGCTCGCGATCCCAATCGGCTCTCGAACTCCAATTCAAATTCCGACGACGAATCGGTCGCAGTCTCAGACGACGAACGTCCCGCGCGTTCCGACGAACAAACCGACGCGAGTTCCGGCGTCGAACCGGGCGCCGTCGCCTCGCGGCCCAACGCGGCGATCATGGCCGCCAAAGATCTGGAAGAGTCGCAAGACGAACTAAAAGCTCTAATTAACGAAGCGCGCGCAAGCGAGGAGGCGATCGACGCTATCGCCGAGTTCGGGTGCTTGTTCCTGCTCTTTGCAATAGGGATCGAATTTACGTTCGACAAACTTGCGGCGACTGCCAAATACATGTTCGTCGGCGGTCTGATTCAAATGGTCGCGACAATTCTCGTCACAATGGGCGTTTGCACTGCGTTTCATATGAGTTGGCAGGCGGGGTTGGCGATTGGAAGCGTCGTCGCGCTGAGTTCGACGGCGCTCGTCTATCGGAGTATGGCGGACGTCGGACAGGCGGACACCAAACGCGCTCAGGCGACGCTTGGCCTGCTCATCTTCCAGGACGTCGCGCTCGTTCCGCTCCTTCTTATTTTGCCTCGCGTGCTCGGCGCGTCCGACGGCGCGGAAGCGGATCTTTGGGTCTCTAATCCCTGGGTCGACATGGGGCTCAAATCGGCGACGTTTTGCGCGATCGTTCTGTTTTTAAAGAACGCCAATATTTGCTTTATTATTCCGCGTCTTGCGAATTTTCAGGCGAACGACATGGTGATTCTTTACGCGATCGTCGTTCTCGTGGGGATGTGTCTTGTCGCCGCGCTGTTGGGGCTGACGCCCGCGCTTGGCGCGCTCGCCGCAGGAATCGCGCTTGGCGAAAACAGACTGACGCATCAAATCGACGCGCTCGTTATGCCGTTCCGGGAGGCGTTTTCCGCGATGTTTTTCATCTCGCTGGGCATGTTGACCGACTTCGCGCACGTCGTTAATCATCCGGTCGTCTGTCTCCTTACGCTGATCGTCGCGCTGACGTTTAAGGCGATTTGCGCGACGGCGGCGCTCAGAGCGTGCGGCATGGATTTTCGAGGCGCGCTCGCGTACGGCACGAGTATTTCGCAAATTGGCGAACTCGCCTTTATGATCCTGGCGATGGCCAGCGCGGTCGTCGACGAAGAAGTCTACGACACGATTCTCTTTGTTTCCGTCGCTTCGCTTGTGTTGACTCCAAATATTGTAAAAATAGCGCTTACAAAATTCGGCATGAAGCCGGAAGACGCCGAAACGACCAATAAAGACGAGGCGATTTCCCCGGAACTTCGACGCGCGATTAAAAACGCCAAAGGGCACGTCGTTATTGTCGGCGCGGGACATATTGGCAAGCGCGTCGCCGAAGAACTCATCGCGCTGGGATCTTCGGTGTGTCTGATCGACTTCAATCCCGTGAATTTGCAGCCGTTTAAGCAAAACGGAACCGCGACGGTCGTCGGGGACGGCGCCGATCAAAACGTCTTGCGCGCCGCCGGAATCGAGCGTTCGGACGCGGTGTTCGTTACGGTGCCGCGCGACGATTTGGCGATCAACGTCGTTCGCTCTGCGCGGGACATGTTCGCGACGGTTCCGATCATCGCGCGCACGCGTTATAATTTGAACGCGCCGTTGCTCAAACGCGTCGGAGCAACGCGCGTCTTCTGCGAAGAAGAGCGAATTGCGGAAGAACTTGTTCAAATACTCAAGCAGCAGGCGGCGCTCGTTGAAAAAGTTCGCGCGGAAGCGAACGCGTAGTCGTTTTTATGCGCTTAGCGGCGTCGGAGATTTCAGGATGAAATTGGTCCAATTGTTTATTGCGGCGTTCTCGACGCTATTGCTGTGTCCAGTCGTAAGTTCCGGCGACGAAGCGCTTCCGAGATTAAAAGTCAGCGAGAACCGCCGTTTTCTCGTAACCGAAGACGGCGCGCCGTTTTTCTGGCTCGGCGACACGGCGTGGGAGCTCTTTCATCGCCTGGACAAAGAAGAAACGCTTGTCTATCTGGACAATCGGCAAAAACTCGGTTTCAACGTCGTTCAGGCGGTCGTCGTCGCGGAACTTGACGGCAAGACGCGCCCGAGCGCGGAAGGGTTTCTGCCGTTTGGGCCCGATCCCAAAGAGCCGAAACCGGTCGAAGTCGAAGGAGACTATAACGACTACTGGGACCGCGTCGATTTCGTCGTTCGCGAAGCGAACAGGCGCGGAATCTACGTCGCCATGCTTCCGACGTGGGGCCGCTACTGGCGCGACGAGTCGTTCTTTAATCCTTCCAACGCGGGCGATTACGGCGAATGGCTCGGCAAACGTTACAAAGACGCGGGCATGATCTGGATTCTCGGGGGCGATCGACATATCGACAACGACGAACAGCGTAAAACTCTGGAAGAAATGGCGGCCGGTCTTCGACGCGGGGACGGCGGAGCGCATTTGATCTCGTTTCATCCCGGCGGCGGACGCGGTTCGTCTGAATATTGGCGCGAGTCCGACTGGCTCGATTTTCATATGCGCCAAAACGGCCATAATATCGATTTCAACTCTTATAAAAAGACGTGCGACGACTATAATCTTGAGCCGACCAAACCGGTGATTGACGGCGAGCCGGTTTACGAAGACCATCCCGTGAGCTTTAATCCCGACAATCTCGGGCATACGACGGCGTTCGACGTTCGCAAGCCGCTTTATGGGGACGTCTTCAACGGCGCTTTTGGCCATACGTACGGGTGTCACGAAATCTGGCAGATGTTCGACCCCGACGACGAAGCGCAATATCCGGTCAATCGCCCTCTCAAGTGTTGGCGCGACGGAATCAATTGTCCCGGCGCGGCGCAAATGCAATATTGTAAGAAACTTATCGAATCAAGGCCGTTTTTGTCGCGCGTTCCCGATATCGATTTGATCGTTCCCGACGAAGTCTATTCGTCCGTTCCCGGCGCGGGCACGAGACGGTTTGCCGCGACGCGCGATCAGGAAGGAACGTACGCGCTGATCTATTTTCCAATCGGACGCGCCGCGACAATCGACGTCGGACGCCTAAACGCTAAGACGCTGCGCGCCTGGTGGTACGACCCGCGCAACGGAAGTTGGCAAACGATCGGGGAATTTGCCAACGAAGGGAAAAAGACGTTTACGCCTCCGACAATGGGCGAAGATCTCGATATGATTCTTGTAATTGACGACGCTTCGAAAAACTACCCGGCGCCGGGCGTCGTTGAAAACAAGGGAGCCGAAAAGGGCGCGTTGGGAACGCGAACTCTTCCAAACGGCGCTAAATTGAAATAACGCGACACGATCCTATGAAAAGACTTTCCGCCAAAACCCCGACCAACGTTTTATGTTTGGCCGTCGATCGATTAAACGCCGACTTTCTCGGAGCTTATGGGAATACGTGGATCGAGTCGCCCGCGTTCAACGCGTTGGCGTCGAGTTCCGTGTTGTTCGATTCGTATTACGCGACGTCGCTCGACTTACGCGCGCTTTACCGCGCGTTTTGGCGCGGCGAATCGCCCGCGACGTTCCGCGTCGACCAAAGCGCGTCGGAGTCGGACGCGCCGATCTCTCTGTTTCGCGCGCTTAAAGAGCGGGGGTATCGGACGTTTGTCGTTTCCGACGTCGAAGAGATTACGCTTCACGACGCTATTGACGACGACTATTGCGACGGTCGGTTTTTTCTCGACGTTCCCAACGCTCAGGAGCCTGTCGAAGCGCTGGAATCCACGCGGTTCTTTCGGAATTTCGAGGAGTTGGCGCGTTTTATCGCAAAGCTTGAAGACGAAGCGGAGTTGGGCGACGACGCGCCCTGGTTTGTCTGGGCGCATTTCTCCGGCTGGAACGACGTCTGGGATTGGCCGATCGAATTTCGGGAAACGTATTGCGAAGACGAAGAAGATCCGGCTCCCTACGCGGGGACGACGCCTCCGTACTTCCCCAACTTGAAAAAATCGGGCGAAAAAGACGACAAACTTGACTTGATCGACTTGCGTCAGAGCGTCGTCGAGGCGTACGCGGGGGGCGTTTCCGCCTTCGACGAGACTCTTGAAGGATTTACGCAACTCCTTAACGAGAAGGGCGTTCTTTCTAAAACGCTTTTTGCGCTGACGGGCGTTCGGGGATTTGGAACCGGGGTTCCGTCGGCGTTGGGAATCGCGCCTGAGAACGAAACGCCGGCGCCTTTTTACGCCGAAGAGGTTCGTCTTCCGCTTGTCGTTCGGCTGCCCGACGAAACGGGGGCGACCGTTCGACTGCCCGGCTTATGCGAGCCGCGCGATCTTTACGAAACGATAAAATCCTGGCCGACGTTTGCGCAAGAGCTTACGGATCCGGAATTTTGGAAGATAGAGCGGTCGGAGATTTCTCCTTTTGCGGGGAAATGGAGCCTGGACGAAGACGTCGAATCGACGCGTTCCGACGGCGAAACGCAGGACGCGATTGCGAAACCGACGCTCGACGTTCCCGGTCAAAATCTTCTGCCTTTGCTCGCGGACGAAAATCGAGCCGTTCGCGACAGAGTCGTCATAACCGCCGTCGACGCGAACTCTAAAGAGCGCGCCGTCGTCGTTAACGAGTGGATTCTTAAAGAAACGCCGAGAACCGAGCGTCGGGAAGATGAGCCGGACAAGATTCAAGAGCTTTTTGTTCTGCCGGACGATCGCTACTGCGTCAACGACGTCGCGAATCGGCGCCGCGACGTCGTCGAGGACCTTGAACGCGTAATCGCCGATTAAAGTCCCGCGATTTCAAACGCGTTTTTGTACGTCTCCGCCGTCGCTACGTCAAAACAGGTCATCGTTACGCTCGTCAACGCGCTTGGGTTTCGTCGATAATCGAGAAAGGTCCTGGCGACGACGAGCGACGCGCGTTCGAGGGGAAATCGAAACGCGCCCGTGGAAATCGACGGAAACGCGACCGTCTTACAGCCCGTCTGCTCGGCGAGCAGAAGCGAGTTCCAGTAGGCGTTGCGGAGAAGTTCGTCGCAACGTTCGGCTTTTGAGTTGGAAAAACGCGGCCCGACGGTGTGAATAATATACTGAGCCGTCTTAATGCCAAACGCGGGCGTTAATTTCGCTTCGCCGACGCCGCAACCGCCAAGCGTCATGCAGTAGAGGAGCAGTTTCGGCCCCGCCGCGCGGTGAATGGCTCCGTCGACGCCCCCGCCGCCGAGCAGCGTCGAGTTGGCGGCGTTGACAATCGCGTCCGCGGTAAACTTTGTAATATCGGCGATAACGACGTCAAATGTCGGCATGGTCCTCTCCTTGAAAGCGCGTTGTTTTAACGTTTCTTAAAGCGTTCGCTTGACAATCTCATTTAACGATCCAGCGAAGAATCCCGCCGGAATAGTTTTCCTGCAACTGGGCGACGATTCGAACTTTGCTCGCGGTGATTTCCTCGAAATTAACGACGACGTCGCGGTCGCGATCGCAGGAGTATTCGTCGTTTGTCCTGACTTCTTTCCATTCGTAGGAGCCGGGTTCCCGGTAGACGATTTTCCAGGACGCGGGGACTCGACATCCGCCGGTCGGATCGTCGTCGAACCAGTAGACGGTCGCGCTCGTCAATTTGCGGGGCTGCGCAAACGCGTATTCGAACCATTCTTCGGTTCCTTTACGATCCCACCATGTGGCGCGCGGCGTATCGAGGTCGCTCGAGTTTTCAGGCTTTTCAACTTGGTTAGTCGCGTCGAGAGTCGAGAGCGGATCGCTTGCGTAAGAGGCGTCGAACTCGACCTCGGCGATTGGGGGAATATCGTCGGTTAACACGCTTGCGTCAAGGGGTTGATAGAGAATTGGATCGCCGTTGGCGTCGGTCCAGTTTTCAGCGTTGGCGAAATTGTCCGCCGAACTGTCCAGACCCGCCTGGCGAACCCAGACGCACATGCGACCGGCCGCGCGGTTGTCCCAAACGCAGTAGGGTATCGCCGTAAGTACGCACCCGCGAACGTCTTTGCACGTGATCACGTCGACGGTGCGCGACGCGGCGCCTCTTGTCGCGTTGTTGACGTTTTCGTCGGAGATGAAGTTGATGCGCGTTCCAATTCTAAATTCGGGGTCTTTCGCGAGGATAATGCGATCGACGCGAACGTCGGGATTGTCGACCTGTTCGAAGCAATAGACGAGCGGGCCGCGCTGGAGCGCGACGCAATTGACGTCCGCCTGAACGTTCGGATTGGCGACCATGCGAACGACGGGGGTTGGGAAGTCGAGCGCGAAGTCATGCGACGCTTTTTCTGCTCCGATTGTTTGGACGGCGTAACCGTCGGCGGGACGGTCGAGGCCGGACCATTCGGGGACGCGCGTCTTAATGAAGTACGGCGTCAGGGCGGCGTTTTCGTCTTTCATCTTAGCGGTCGCTTTGATAAAGACTTTACCGTTGTAAGGATAGCGCGTTTTTTGTTCAATTTCAACGGTTTTGTCGCCGAGTTCGACGGTCGCTTTGCTCTGAACGAACATATTGATCACGACGGTATCGTCGCCGGTTCCGGCTTTGGCGGCTTCTTCAGATTCCGCCGTCGCATAGACGTAGCCGGGAATCGAAGGGAGCGCGCGAACGACGTTAGACGGACAGCACGCGCAGCCGAAGAAGGGCTGACGGTGACGATCCCCGCGCGATTCGAGCGGGTTGACGTAGAAGTAGGAGTCGCCGTTGAGGCCGTATCCGGACATAAATCCGTTGTACGCGGAGCGTTCCATAACGTCGGCGAAGGCGGCTTCGCCGGTCGCGAGGTTCATGCGGCGCGACCAGAACAACATGCCGATCGTGGCGCACGTTTCGCAGTAGGCGTCGGCGTTAGGCAGGACAAAATTAGCTTCAAACCCTTCGTTTTTACTTGAAGAGCCGATCCCTCCGGTGATATACATTTTGTTGCGCGTCAGGTTGGTGAAGATGCGACGCATCGCGGCCATAAGTTCGGCGTCCTGGAAGTACCCGGCGACGTCGGTCGCGCCGCAGTACAGATACATGGCGCGCACGGCGTGTCCGACAATTTCCGTCTGCTGACGGACGGGAATCACGTCCTGGCAATACTCGCCAAAGAGACCTTTTTCGCGATCTTCGGCGACGCCTCGCGCGTCGATGAAGAACTTGGCTTCGTCTAAATATTTGCGATCGCCGGTGAGCTGATACGCTTTGACGAGCGCGAGCTCGATTTCTTCGTGCCCGGCGACGTTTTTGAGTTGTCCTTCGTTCGGACCGTAGCGCTTGCAAATCAAGTCGAGGAGTTTGAGGCTGATTTTGAGGAACGCGTCGTCCCCGGTGGCGCGATCGTACGCGACGGCGGCTTCAGCCATGTGTCCGGCGCAGTACAGTTCGCACATATACGCGAGATCCGTCCACTTTTCGTCCGGCTTGACGAGCGTGTAGTAACACATCAAATAGCCGTCGTCTTCCTGCGCTTTGCCGAAATAGCTAATCCATTCGTCGGCTTTCTTTTTGAGTTCAGGATCCGGATGGGCCGCAAGTGAGTACGCGAATCCTTCAACGATCTTATAGACGTCGGAGTCGTCGAAATAGACGCCGCTGAATTCGCCTTCATGAAGGCCCCCGGCGATTTTGAAGTTGTCGACGCGCCCTGTTTCCGTCTCGCACCATTTGATATTGTGCGGAATCGAAACGAGACGGTTGGCGTCGATGCGAGGCGCCCAGTAATTGTCGTTTAATTTGACGTTCGTGAAGGGAACTTCGCGCATCGCCTGTTTTGGCGCGTCCTGCGCGAAACTAACGACCGCGCAAAGAGCCGCGAGCGATAAAGTAAACGCGGTGAGAAGCGTTTTTTTCATAACGGAGCCCCCGGAACGGTAAGGGATCGATATTTTCGCGTTAAAAAGCGCGTTACCTCAGCGCGTTGTAATATTCGACCGTCTTGTCCATGAAGTCTTTGCAAGCGGTTTCAAAATCGCCGGGGTGCGACGCGCCCGCCGCGCGCGCGTGTCCGCCGCCCCCAAATTCGCGCGCCAACTTGCCGCAGTCGAGGTCGCAACGGCTGCGAAAACTCGCCTTAACCGTTCCGTCTTTTTGCTCGATCGCGATGACGGCGACTTCCGTGCCCGCGACGCTCAGCGGCGTGTTGACGAGGTCTTCGCTGTCGGCGGGAATCGCGCCCGCCGCTTCAAAGTCCTTTTGAGTCAAGCGCATGAAGACGCCTTTGCCGTTGAGAAACCGTTCGCAATTCGTCGCGGCGGCGCCGAGCAACTTGAATCGCGCAAACGACTCCTGTTCGTTTTGAAGTCGATACGACTCGTCGATTTTCACGCCCGCGTCGACGAGTTCCGCCGCGCGTCGAAGCGTTCCGGACGACGTCGATTGAAATCGGAACCAGCCCGTGTCGCTGGAGATCGCGACAAAAAGAGGATCCGCGATTTCTTTATTAAACGGAACGCCAAGCGCTCGAATCGCTTCAAAGACAAGACTTCCGGCGGAATCCGCGTTGGGATCGACGCAACGAACGTCGCCGATTTCGTCTCCGACCGCGTGATGATCGATCACGACCTTCTTGCCGCTCGTTCCCGACTTGAACAGTTCGGTCGCTTCCGGGCCAAGTTGTCCCCACGCGCTTACGTCGACCGACATAACGACGTCGGCGCTTTGCGCAAAAGCGCGTTCTTCGTCGGTCATGTCGGCGATTTTACGAATTTCGCCGTCTGGATCGACGAACGCGAGCGCGGGCGGAACGGAGTGTCCGTCGAGCAGAAGAACTTTTTTGCCCATAGCGGTAAGCGCGCGCTTCATGGCGATCAAACAGCCGATCGTGTCTCCGTCGGGCCGAAGATGTCCCACGACGACAATTTTGTGCGCGTTGCCAACCGTATTGCGAAAATCCGACCAGTCGATTGAACTTCTGTTCGCCGTTCCCATGCTCATGTGTTTTTCCTTCCTGATTGTCGGGAGCTAAATTGTTTATTTCCGGAATTATAAAGGTTTCACGTCTCCCGTCAACTCAATTGGGACGTAAAAAACGGCGTTCGAACCGTAGCTCGAACGCCGCAAAACGCTTTTAACGTCGGTCGTTAGTTTTTACAAACTCATTTGACGACCCAGCGAAGAATACCGCCGGAAAACTCTTCTTGCAATTGAGCGACAATGCGCACTTTGCTCGCGTTGATCTCCTCGAAGTTGACGACGACGTCGCGATCGCGGTCGCAGGAGTATTTGTCGCTGGTCTTAACTTCTTTCCATTCGTCGGAACCTGGTTCCTGATAGACGAATTTCCAGGAGGCGGGGACTCGGCATCTGCCGGTCGGATCGTCGTCGAACCAGTAGACGGTCGTCGACGTCAACTTGCGCGGTTGCGCGAAAGAGTATTCGAACCACTCCTGGGTTCCCAAATGACCCCACCATGTGGCGCGCGGGGAGCCTTGATCGCCCGAGTTCTTCGGCTTTTCCGACTGATTGACCGCGTCGAGCGTCGAGAGCTGGTCGGTGGTGTTGGAGCCGTCGAATTCAATGTCGGCGCCGGCGATAACCGGAATATCGTCGGTCAAAACGCTCTCGTCCAAAGGCTGGTAGAGAATCGGATCGCCGTTGGCGTCGGTCCAATTTTCAGCGTTGGCGAAGTTGTCCGCCGAGCTGTCCAGACCCGCCTGGCGAACCCAGACGCACATGCGGCCGGCCGCGCGATTATCCCAAACGCAGTACGGAATCGCCGTGAGTTTGTTTCCGTTGACGTCTTTGCACGTGATCACGTCGACGGTGCGCGACGCGGCGCCTTTGGTGGCTTCGTTGACGTTTCCGTCGGAGATGAAGTTCTTGCGCGTTTCGACTTTAAACTCGGGGTCTTTCGCAAGGATAATGCGATCGACTTTGACGTTGGGGTTGTCGACCTGCTCGAAGCAGTAGACGAGCGGACCGCGTTGGAGCGCGACGCGATTGACGTCAGCCTGAACGTTCGGATTGGCGGTCATGCGGACGACTGGGGTCGGGAAGTCGAGCGCGAAGACCGTGGGCGTTTTCTTGGGTTCGATCGTGCGAACGGCGTAGCCGTCGGCGGGACGGTCGAGTCCGGACCATTCGGGGATACGCGTCTTAATGAAGTACGGCGTCAGAGCGGCGTTTTCGTCTTTCATCTTAGCGGTCGCTTTGACAAAGACTTTGCCGTCGTAGGGGTAGTTCGTCTGCTGTTCGAGTTCGACGGTCTTGTCGCCGAGTTCGACGGTCGCTTTGCCCTGAACGAACATGTTGATCACGACGGTATCGTCGCCGGTTCCGGCTTTGGCGGCTTTTTCAGATTCCGCCGTCGCGTAGACGTAGCCGGGAATCGAAGGGAGCGCGCGAATGACGTTCGACGGACAGCACGCGCAGCCGAAGAACGGCTGACGGTGATGATCGCCGCGCGATTCGAGCGGGTTGACGTAGAAGTAGGAGTCGCCGTTGAGGCCGTATCCGGACATAAATCCGTTGTAGGCGGAGCGTTCCATAACGTCGGCGAAGGCGGCTTCGCCGGTCGCGAGGTTCATGCGGTGCGACCAGAACAACATGCCGATCGCGGCGCACGTTTCGCAGTAGGCGTCCCCGTTGGGCAATTTGAAGTTTTCTTCAAAACCTTCGTTGCTGCGCGAAGAACCGATACCGCCGGTGATGTACATCTTGTTGCGCGTCAGGTTGGTGAAGATGCGACGCATCGCGGCCATGAGTTCGGCGTCCTGGAAGTACCCGGCGACGTCGGTCGCGCCGCAGTAAAGATACATGGCGCGCACGGCGTGTCCGACGATTTCCGTCTGCTGGCGGACGGGGATCATATCCTGGCAATACTCGCCGAACAGACCTTTTTCACGGCCTTCGGCGACGCCGCGCGTGTCGATGAAGAACTTGGCTTCGTCTAAGTATTTGCGATCGCCGGTGAGCTGATACGCTTTGACGAGCGCGAGTTCGATTTCTTCGTGCCCGGCGACGTTTTTAAGCTGTCCTTCGTTCGGACCGTAGCGCTTGCAAATCAAGTCGAGGAGTTTAAGGTTGATTTTGAGGAACGTGTCGTCTCCGGTAGCGCGATCGTACGCGACGGCGGCCTCAGCCATATGACCGGCGCAGTAGAGTTCGTGCATCGAAGCGAGATTCGTCCATTTTTCATTCGGCTTCGCAATGGTGAAGTAGCACATCAAGTACCCGTCGTCCTGCTGCGCCTTGCCGAAATAGCTAATCCATTCGTCGGCCTTCTTTTTGAGTTCCGGATTCGGATGAGCCGCGAGCGAGTACGCGAATCCTTCGACGATCTTATAGACGTCGGAGTCGTCGAAATAGATGCCGCTGAATTCGCCTTCCTGAAGGCCGCCGGCGATTTTGAAGTTGTTGATACGTCCCGTTTCCGTTTCGCACCACTTGATGTTGTGGGGAATCGAAACGACGCGGTTGGCCTCGATACGAGGCGCCCAATAATTGTCGTTTAATTTGACGTTCGTGAAGGGGACTTCGCGCATCGCCTGTTTCGGCGCGTCCTGCGCGAAACTGACGACGGCGCAAAGCGCCGCGACCGCTAAACTAAACGCGGTGAAAAGTGTTTTTTTCATAATTGTTCCTTGGGGGGTTGAGGAAATAATAGGCAACCGCCTTGTGCGGCGGATTACGCCCTTGACGCTTAAACTGACTGTAATTCGCTTTTAAGAGTTTCCAACTTCTCTTCGAACTCTTCTTCTGTCATATTAGCTTTTTTCGCCGCCTGAGTTAAAGTCAGGATTCCGTCCTGGACCAGATCGGCAAGAGTAAGCAACGTACCCCGTTCAAGCCCTATCTCTATTCCTTCTTCTCGTTCCTGGGCCAGAGTTTGTTCTTCGTCATACTCCGTAATACACATTTGCTTCACCTCCGCTCGATTGTCTAAGAGAAATTCTTTGAGTTCGAAATCCTCGGGCATGGCGTCCAGCGCGGCGTCGATCGCGCGTCCCAATTCGTCGCACGCTTCCTGATTTTTAACGACTTCGTTGACAAACCACGAATATTCGCTCAACGGCTTGCACGCGCCGAGCAGTTCCTTGTTCCGCCCGTAGTTGATATTGAGCATATGCACCGTAACTTCAACGTCCGGATTAGGAACTTTCTTTTTAAAACTGTCGGACAGTTTAAGATCGAATCGATCTTCTTCATCCTTCTTGCCGTTGTAAAAACAGACGCATTGTGGCGTCGGAATCTCTTTTCTCGAAGTTCCGTACAGATGAAGTTTGGTTTTTCTGACGTATTTACCGCACAACATGCCCGAGTAAATCAAAAAACGCAACGGCATGTTGAGGTTGCGCGTGCTCTGCTGCTCGTAAAGATTCATCGTGTCGTCAATCAGGAACGAGACGTCGTTCTTCATGCCCATATAAACGACGTCTTCGATCGTATTGATCTCTATTTCGTTCTCGTCGGTATAGTTTGAACCGTTGATGGCGTTATAGAGACTTAACGTCCACTTTTTATGCTCGGGATTGCCAAAAATGAACTTGAACAGGCGATCGCGATATTCTGTGTTTGTCCCGCTTGTCATCGCTTTGCACTCCATGAGCCCCTATTGTAGTTCTTTTGGATCGAATCGTCAAGGAAACGACGTCGCGCCGCGTTCTGGCGCGGTTACGCCTGCGGCGCCGCGCCTTTGGAGTCGAACGGGCCGAACACGAGTTCGACGTTCATGCTTTCGTCTTTGGCGGTCAGGAAATAGACCTTATACTTCGCGCCGCCGTCGTACGCTTTGACGACGACGTGTCCGCCGCGCTCGCAGAGTTTGCCGCGCCACGGTTTGTCTTTGAGCGCTTCGGCGTTCATGGGGTGCGGATCGGTCGGGCATAAAATGCGCGGGCCGGGGTATCCTTTTTCGGACTCGTCCAACATCGTCGCGGACGTGCCCATATTTAAATGCCCCATCCACCAGCAGCAGGTGATATAGACGCGCGCCTGAACGGCGTTGACGAACGACCGATGCATTGCGCCGCCCGACGCGTGATGATTCGTCCTGCAGACGTCGACCGGCCCCGTAACTCGTCCGACCGCGCCTTCAATATCGACGTCTTTCCCGTTTTCGTCGAGAATATCGCCGCTTATGTCGCCGCCGGTATAGAATCGAAACGCGCCGTATTGGAACAAATTGCCCATGCTGCGCGTGTTTTCGTTGTTGTTCGTCTCTTTATTCTTGGGATAAAGTTCGAAGAAATCGACGTTCTCTTTGCCCTCGCCGCCCCAGACGACTCCGTTTTTCATAAGATTGCGCACGTGGAAGTCGTACTTCTCGGGCGCGTGAACCAACTTGATCTGATCGAGCGCGCCGACGATAAACTCTTCGCGCTGAAGCCCTTCGGTCTTTTCTTTGTAGTCGAAGAAGTTGCGAAGATTCTCGCGTTCGCCGGGCGCGTAAAGCGTCGGGCGGTCGTACGTCGGATATCCGCGATCAAACGCTTTGCCGAACCGATAGTATTCGCCGACCTGCGTCATTCCGCTGATCATATAGTTCGGCTCGCGATCGGTCGTCATGCGCAGCCCGAAATTCCTCGCGCCCGTGTGATCTGAATGAAAATGGGACGCGATCGCGTAGTCGATCGTTTTTAAGTCGGGAAGCAAACGTGAGATATATCGCGCGACCCACTCGCCGGGCCGACGCGAATCGTCGGGCATGGGCGCGCACGCCGCTTCGTCTTTATGCGTGCTGTTCCAGGTAACCTTGCCGAAATTCTTCAGGTTATGATCCCCGCAGTCGAGCAGGATCGTCGTGCCGTCGGGCAAAATGTGAAAGCAGTTCTCCGACACGCCCGTATGGATGAAGTGCATGTCGAACTCGCCCTCTTTCCAGCCGACGTACGGCTTGCCGATCTCGTGGTCCGGATCGGTACTCGCGTGGGGGTCGTTGGGGTTGTTTGGATCGGGGCAGTCGGCGAACGCGATCGGCGCGTCGACGACGGCTCCGAATGTTGTCGCGGCAAGCCCCGCCGCTGCGGCGGTTAAAAAATCTCGTCGAGGTAGTTTGTTCATTTGCGAATTCCTGTTGTTGAAGCGTCGCGGCGGCGAACGCCTGAAGTCTGGCGCTTACGCGCGACGGTTCGCGCCCGCGTCGAACGGACCGAAGACAAGATCGACGGTCATGCTTTCGTCTTTGGCGGTCAGGTAGTAGATTTTGTATTTCTTTCCGCCGTCGTACGCCTTGACCACGACGTGCCCGACGCGTTCGACGAGCTTGTCGCGCCACGGCTTGCCCTCGGCGGCTTTGGCCCAATCCGGATGCGTTCCGTTGGGGCAAATCAGACGCGGGCCGGGATATCCGGACGCGGAATCGTCCGCCATCGCGGCGGCTGTGTTTTCGCGCAAATGTCCTTCGCACCAGACGCACGTAACGAACGCGCGCGCTCGAACCGCGTTGACAAACGACAGACGCATTGCGTCGGAAAACGAATGATGATTCGTCTTGCAGACGTCGACCGGGCCGACGACGCGTCCGATCGCGCCCTCGAAATCAAGGTCGGCTCCGGATTCGTCAAGCAAGACTCCGCTTGCGTCGCCGCCGGAATAGAGGCGAAAATCGCCGTATTGCGTTACGGTAACGATACTTCGCGTGTTCTCGTTTTTGTTTTTGGTTTTGTTTTCCGGCCACGTCTCGAAATAATCGAGCGTTTCGCCGTCTTTTCCAAGCCACAAAACGCCGTTTTTACAGACGTTGCGAATGTGGAAGTCGTACTTGTCGGGCGCGTGAACCGATTTAATTTGATCGAGCGCGCCGACGACGAACTCCTCGCGATTGAGCCCCGCGGTTTGTTCTTTGAACGCGAAGAATTTCAGAAGATTGTCGCGTTCTCCGGGCGCCCATTCGGTTGGACGATCGTAGTTCGGATAGCCGCGATCAAACGCCGTTCCGAAATTGTAGAAGTCGCCGACTTGCGCGATTCCGCTGAGCTGATAGTCGGGGGATCGACCGCACGTGATTCCCGCGCCGTAGTTGCCGCTTCCAATGTGATCCGAGTGAAAATGCGACGCGACGACGTAGTCGATTTTATCCAACTTGGGAAGAAGCCGCGCGATATAACGCGCGACCCATTCGCCGGGCCTTCGACTCTCGTCCGGCGCGGGCTCGCACGCGCGCGCTCCTCTGGTTCCCTTGACGTCCAAATCGCCGCAGTCGACTAAACACGTCGTGCCGTCGGGGAAAATATGGAAGCAATTCTCCCCGGCGCCGGTATAGATAAAGTGGACGTCGAAATCGCCTTCCGACCAACCGACGTACGGCTTGCCGATCTCGTGATCCGGATCCGTAATCGCGTTGGGATCGTTTGGATCGTTGGGGTTGGGACAGTCGGGCGCGGCGAATAGAACGCCGACGCTTGCGTAAAGAGCCGCCCCGGCGGACGTCGTTAGAAACTCTCGTCGTCCGATTTTCACGCTTGCGCTCCTTTGGAATCGAACGGGCCGAACACGAGTTTGACGTTCATGCTTTCGTCGTCGTCGGTCAGGTAGTAGACCTTGTACTTTTTGCCGCCGTCGTACGCTTTAATCACGACGTGTCCGCCGTTTTCGACGAGTCTGGACCGCCACGCTTTTCCTTCCATCATCTCGGCGTTGCCCTGATGAATTCCGGTCGGACACATCAACTTGTCTTTTGGCGCGCCGTTTTCGTCGAGAACCATCGACGTCGCGGTGTTGTCCTGCAAATGCCAACGATCCCAGACGCAGACGCAGTAGACGCGAGCGTTGACCGCGTCGGTGAACGTCTTGGGCATTGCGTCCTTGTACGAATGGTGGTTCGCCTTGCAGACGTCGACTTCGCCGACCGTTCGTCCGATCGCGCCCTCGAAGTCGAGATCTTTTCCGTCCGCGTCGCGCAGAACGCCGCTCGCGTCTCCGCCCGTGTAGAATCGGAACGGCCCGTAGTTGTAGACCATGACGATCGAGCGCGTGTTCTCGTTTTTCTGATCCATATTGTTCGGCCACGTCGCGAAATAATCGAGCGTCTCGCCCTCTTTGCCCGTCCATAAGACGGCGTTGCAACAAATGTTGCGAATATGAAAATCGTATTGTTCGGGCGCGTTGACCAACTTGATTTGATCGAGCGCGCCGACTTCGAATTTCTCGCGTTTGAGTCCGTCGGTCTTTTCTTTGTAGGTCCAAAAAGCGCGCAGGTGTTCGCGTTCGGCGGGCGCCCATTCGGTCGGCTTGTCGTAGGTCGGGTACCCGCGATCGAACGCGGTTCCGAAATGGTAGAACTCGCCGACGTGCGCGATTCCGCTGAGCTGATAGTTCGGATCGCGTCCTTCGGTCATACCCGCGCCGTAGCGCGCGTCGCCCGTATGGTCGTTGTGGAAGTGAGACGCCATGACGTAGTCGATTTTGTCGATATCGGGACGGACGCGCGAAATATATCGCGCTATGCGTTCGCCCGGTCGACGCGTCATGTCCGGTTTTTCGACCGTGCCGTCTTTGTAATGTTCGTGTCCGAAATCCCCCGCGTCGAGCAACATCGTCGTGCCGTCGGGGAAGATTTGAAACGAACTTTCGCACGCGCCGGTGCTGATGAAGTGAATATCGAGTTCGCCTTTGTTCCAACCCGCGTAAGGCTTGCCGATTTCGTGATCCGGATCGACGATCGCGTTGGGATCGCCCTCTTTTTTGGTCGACGGGTCAAAATCTTCCCCAAAAACGACGCCCATCATCGGCGCTTTCGCGTCAATAAGACCGCCAAAAGTCGCCGCAAAACCCATACCGGCGGCCGCGTTCATAAATTCTCGTCGACTTGCTCTCATGTTGACTCCCCTGTTCTTTGTTCAACGTCGTGTTTAATATTGGTCGCTATTCGCTAAGTTGCGCGGTTGCTTGCAAATCAAGCTCCGCTACGCTCATTGTACCAAACGAAAGCGCCGAGGGCAAGAAGCGAAGAAAAAATTCCCTCGTTTGTTTGTCGCGTTGATAAGCGCGACGAACAATTTCAATTCTCAAATAGTCCTTTAAAAGACGGCGCGTTTTCTTACTTACGTTCTCTGAAATTAAGGATTGCCAAAAGCGCCCGTAGAAAAAAGAACGACAATTGCCAAAAAGCATACGTTATCGCGGAAGTTTTCCGACCTTAACAACTGAGTTATTTTTTCGGCAGGAAAGGCGAGTATTCGCTTTTGCATAGATACGTTCGAACGTATTCGGGCGCGTTTTTTTCACCATGTGAACAATGTAGGAGATTAGATTACTATGTTGAAAAAAACTTCGAAGGGCTTTACCCTCGTCGAATTGCTGGTCGTTATCGCGATCATCGGTATTTTAATCGGGTTGCTTCTCCCCGCCGTTCAGGCGGCGCGCGAGGCGGCGCGGCGTATGCAGTGCATGAACAATCTGAAACAGTGCGTTCTTGCCATGCAAAACTACCAGGACGCCCATAAAGTCTTCCCCGTCGGCTCCTGGTGCGGCGGCGGCGGTTGGGAAGACCACACCTGGGCGGTTCCGCTTCTTCCCTTCATCGAACAGGGCACGCTCTATTCGAAGATTCCGAAGCCGAATTACGTAGCTTGGGAGTCGAACAACTCGCCTATTTTCAGCGGGTTGCGCATCGGCACGTACTCTTGTCCGTCGGACACGGAAAACTGGCGTAAAAACGACTCGGAAGGCTGGGCGTTGCATAATTACGTCGTTTGCGTCGGGAACGTTGGAACGGCGGTTGGCGCGCAGGGCATAGCTAATGATAACAGCGGCTGGAGAAAGAGTCTTACCTACGGTTCTCGCACCGTTTGGGGCAAAGAGGCGATCTTCTGTCAGAGCGGCGAACGCGCCAGCAAAGATTATGGCAGCGGCATAAAATATAAGTGCCAAAAGATTGCGTCGATCAAAGACGGTCTTTCGAACACCATGTCGATGTCGGAAGTCGTTACCGTCAATATCGACGACGATCGCAATCATGCGGGAAAATGCGACGAGCGCGGCAACCTCTGGTATTGCTACGGCAGCGTATATTCCGCGTTCTTCGCTCCGAACTCCAGCGAACTGGATTATGTCTGCTCAGACCCCGGCAACACTGTCGACGCGGAATACGCGCCCGGAACTGACGCGGCTCTCGATCATACGAGAATCATTACCGCTCGCAGCAACCATTCCGGCGGAGTGAACGTCGGCATGGGCGACGGTTCCGTTCGATTTGTGTCGAGCACGATCGATCTTAACGTTTGGGGCGCGATGGCCACGAGCAACGGTCGCGAAGCGGTCAGCAACTCGGATCTGTAACGATTAGGTTGCGGTTTTTATAGAAACGGAGAATCGAAAAATGCGTAAAATCTTTTTGCTGATCGCGGCTCTTGCGCTTTGCGTCTCAGGTTGCGGCGGCGGAGCCGACGGACATTATCCGGTTTCCGGCTCGGTTACTTTCGGCGGCTCGCCCCTCGCATACGGCAGGATCTCTTTCCAACCGACGGGCGAGAACGGCGCTTCCAGCGCGGCGGCCGCCGTCGTCGACGGAAAATATTCTATTCCCGCGAATAAAGGGCTTGTTCCCGGTTCGTACAGCGTTGTCTTCACGATAACGGAAAAGACCGGCGAGAAGAAGAGCTATAAGAAACCTACGGGCGAAGAAGTAGAGTATGAGGAAACCGTCTCCTACGTTCCGCCCGAATGGGGCGAGCAATCGACGCAGACGGTAACTGTTGAAGCGAAGAAAAACGCGTTCAATTTCGAGGTTCCGCGCGCCGACACGCCCGCTGACGTGTTTGACCTGCCCAAATGACGACGCTTGTTAAAAGCTCGTCCGAAAACAAAACGCGACGGATCCGCTTGTTTGCGGCTCCGTCGCGCTTTATCGTTATTTAGCGCTCTAAATAAGACGATCGACGCGTATAATGAGAGCGTCGCGTCCCTCTTTTTATTGTACTCACAAGGCGTCGGACGTATGATTCCGTCGTCAACGTCGGAATGTCGCGACGCTGAATCGACGCGGTTTGCCGCGACGGTTCGTCGCTGAAGGAAACAAAGGTTGAACGTTATGAAACACATGAGATTACGTCGCGCGACGAGTGTCGCCGCGTTCCTCGCCTTTCTCTTCTGTTCGTTCGCAATCGCGCAGGACGAGCCGACCGCAGGCTTTCGCGCGAAGATCGAAGCCGACTGGGAACGCCAGGAAGCGACGCGCGATCGGTCCGTCGCCGACGTCGACGCGCTTCGCGATCTGATCGTCCGTTCCAACGAGTTGATCGAACGCCTTGAAAGCGACAAGCTCGTCGAGAACTCGAAACTCGACGTCTTTCGAGCCGCCGTCGCAAACGCGGACAGTTTCCTTGAAAGCGATCCCTCGCGCGACGATCCGAACGCTCGCGCCGACGCCTACCGCTCGTTGCGCTGGGCGGCGCGCGACGCGATTTTTGCCAACGAGTTGTTGAAAGATTCCCCCGTCGTCTTCGAAAAGGCGAATCGGTTCGGTTTCCAGATTTTACAGGAGTATCTCTCCTTCTACGAGCGCTTCTCGAATCAACATGGCGGGGGACTCTTTCGACTTGAAAAGCCGGGCTTTTCCTTCAAAACGACCGAATTGAGCGCCGACTTTCCTCGCGGACTCTTCGCGACGCCGAGTCTGTCTTACGACGCAAAAACGCTCTATTTCGCGTTCGCCGATTTCTCCAAGGTTCAAGACCCCGATCCCGACGCGCCCGTCCTCAACGCGTATCATTTGCGCGCCCAGGGAGACGCGACCGAGCGCGTTCGTCAATACCTTACGGAATCCGAGGGAAAATACTGTCTCTACAGCATGAACCTCGAAACGGGCGAGTCGACGAAACTGACGGACGGTCCTTACGACGATTTTGACCCGACCTTGCTTCCAGACGGCAGTCTCGCGTTTGTTTCCACGCGACGCGGCGGATTTGCGCGTTGCAATCAGTCGTGGGAGCCGATTATGGTCGCCACGCTTCATAAGTTGACGCCCGACGGTCAAATTCGGAGTCTTTCATGGCACGAGACGAACGAATGGACTCCCGCGGTTCTCGACGACGGTAGAATCGTTTATACGCGCTGGGATTACGTCGACCGAAGAGCGTCGCGCTATCAGGGACTCTGGTTGACCAATCCCGACGGAACCGGCGCCGTCGCGCTCTTTGGAAACTATACCGAAAGTCCCGTCGCCTGCATTCAGCCGCGTCCGATTCCCGATTCCAATAAGATCGTCTTTACCGCGACCGCGCATCATACCGCCGTCGGCGGCTCGATCGTCGTTCTCGACCCGACGAAAGTCAAGTACGATCCTGAAACCGGCTGGGATTCGCCCGATTCGATCGAGCGAATCACGCCGGAAATTCCTTTCCCGGAAACCAAAAACGAAGAAACCGGAGAATGGTATTTGCCCGACCAGTACTATTACGGACCGACTCCGCTCTCCGAAGATTTCTTCCTCGTTTCCTATAGCTTCGAACCGGCGAACGGGTACCTCACGACCGACGGTAATTTAACGCCTGAAACGGTCGGTAGCGGCAAGCTCGGCCTTTATTACCGCGATCGATTCGGCAATCTCGAACTCATGTACGAGGACGAGAAATACAGCTGTCGGTATCCTCTGATTCTGCGCGAACGCGAAACGATCCCCGCGAAAATACCGTCTCTGCTTCCTGACGAATCCGCGTCGAACGCGGACGTCGCCGACGACGGCGCGACCGGAACCTTTACGCTCTTCGACGTCAAAGAATCGCTCTGGCCGTTCCCGAACGATCGTAAGATTAAAGAATTGCGCGTTTTCCAGCTCCTGCCGAAGTTTCCGACGCATCAGGGGCATTACCCGGCGATCGGACACGATTTCGCGGGCAATGCGCGTATTTATCTCGGTTCCGTGCCCGTCGAAGAAGACGGAAGCGCGTATTTTACCGCGCCCGCGCGCAAACCGCTCTATTTCCAGGCGGTCGACGAAGACGGACGCGCCGTGCAGACGATGCTCAGCGAAGTCTATCTCCAGCCGGGCGAGAATCGCGGTTGCGTCGGATGTCACGAACAACAGCAGACGACCTTTGCGAACTCCGAACAACGAGTCGCCGCCGCGCTTCGCGCGCCGTCCGCGCTCAAGCCCGGTCCCGAAGACTCCAAACCTTTCAGCTACCCGCGACTCGTTCAGCCGATCCTCGACAGAAATTGCGTCGAATGTCATTCCGGAAAGGAAGACGCGCCGCAACCTTCGCTTGTCGGCGAACCAGAAGGCTCCTTTAGCGTGTCCTATAACCAATTGAAGCCGTATTTGCGCTGGTACCAGTGGAGCAGTCCCTCGATTCGCGACGTCGTCTCCCTTCCGGGCGAATGCGGCGCCGATATGAGTCCGCTCGCCGCGATTATCGACGACGACGTCCATGCGAAAGCTATGAAACTCTCCGACGAAGACAGGCGAACTCTTTATTTCTGGCTTGACGCGAACATTCCGTTCTACGGTACTTACGATCCCGGCGAACAGGCGCGGCAACGCGACGGAGAAGCGATCGCCGTTCAGGCTCTGCAGTAGAACGTCGTCGCAGAAGGCAAAGCGATAAAAACTTCGCCTTGAGCGTTTCGCGCGACTCTGCAAGCGACGCGTTCAAGGCTTCCGGACGTCGACGACCAGTAAGCGCGAGGTTCGCGTTCGCGACGTTGCGAAAACCAAATCGAATAGTTCAAGGTTGCAACAGATGAAAAATAGCGTTAAGTCGTTTCTTTTCCCAGCATGGATCGCGTTCTGCTTAATATGCGTCGCGACGGACATCTGCGAAGCGAAATCGCCTCGGCAGGAGTATCTCGACGCGTTTGTGAACGACTGGTCGATTCAGGAAAGCGAGCAAGGGCGCGGGATCGCGTCGATCGCCGCGCTCGAGGCTCTTGTCGAACGCGTTGACGTCACTTGCGAATGGCTTGAAGACGAGCCGTGGGTCGACGCGGCGGCGTTGGACGAACTTCGCGACGAGCTTGACGGGGCGCGAACGTTTCTCGCGAAAGACGAAGACGCCGACGACGTTCCCGAACTCCTTGGTTCTCTCTCGCACTACGTCGCCCTGCGCGCCAAACTTCGCGCGCTCCTTCTGAGCGACCCTGCGGTTACGGGGCAGCCGATTGTTTTTCTGAAGGAGGAGCGTTTTACGTGGCAGATGCTCCACGAATTCCTTTCGTACTTTTACAACAAGTGCGGAATGCACGGCGGAGGCGTTTACATCCTTAAGGAGCCGGGCAAGTCGTTTGAGACGGAATCCGTTACGGACGGTTTGTTTCCGCGAGGGGTTTTTCAAACGCTGTCCCTTTCTTACGACGCGAAAACGGTCTATTTCTCCTTCGCCGACTTCTCAAAAACTCAGACTGAAGACCAGCCTAAAACGAACGTCGACGCTCTCATGGCGCTCCCTTACGTCGAAGATTTTTCGACGAATTACATGAAAGACCCGGAGGGCAAGTTCAATCTTTATAAAATGACGCTCGCCGATAAAAAAGTCGAACGTCTCACCGAGAGTTGCGAAGACGAATTCGACCCCGTCGAAGCGCCGGACGGCTCCTTAATCTTCGTTTCGACCAGACGCGGAGGCTACGGGCGTTGCCACGGTCATTACGAGCCTCTCAACGTGCACACGTTGCATCGATTGAACCCCGACAAAACCGTAACGTGTATTTCCTGGCACGAGACAAACGAGTGGCAGCCGACGTTCCTTAACGACGGACGCGTCGTCTATACGCGCTGGGACTACGTCGACCGTCGCGCGTCGCGCCATCACGGTCTGTGGACGACGAACCCCGACGGAACGAATTCCGCGATTTATTTTGGAAACTACACCTTCGACGTCAACGCCTGCTATCAGGCGAAAGCGATTCCCAATTCGAATAAAGTCATGTTCCTGGGAGGAGCGCATCATCTCGACGTGGGAGGAACGATTCTTCTCTTTGATCCGTCAAAAATGCGATACGATCCGGAAACGGGCAAGGACGATTTGGCGTCGATCGAACAGCTTACCCCCGATATTCCGCTTCCGGAGGCCGAAGGCGCGGAAAAACGGATTTGCGACCGTTATTATTTCAGTCCGTTCCCCCTTTCGGAAGATTCCTGGATCGTCTCTTACAGTCACGATCCTCTAGGCGGTTATTTGGCGGGAACGCGTCAATGCGGCAAACTTGGCATATACTACGGCGATCGTTTTGGCAACCTTGAATTACTCTACGAGAACAAGGACAATGAAGAATCGTGCCTTTACCCGATTCCTCTTGTCGAACGCGAAAAGCCCGAAATCATTCCTTCCGCCCTGGACGATCAGAAAGGCGACGTCGGGACGTTCGTTCTTTCCAACGTCTACGAAAGCCTCATGCCGTTCCCGAAAGATCGCAAGATCAAGGAATTGCGCGTCGTTCAGTTGCTTCCCAAGTGGCCCGATTATCTCTCCGATATGCCGCGCGTGAGTCGCGCCGGTTCCGTCAACGCGAGAATGCTGCTCGGAACGGTTCCCGTCGAAGAAGACGGGAGCGCCCACTTTACGGCTCCCGCGCGAGTTCCTCTCTATTTCCAGGCGGTCGACGAGGAGGGCAAAGCGGTTCAATCGATGAGAAGCATCGTCTACTTGCAACCGGGCGAAAATCGAGGATGCGTCGGCTGTCACGAACAAGCGCAAACGACGCTGACCAACGCCGCGTCTCAGCGAAGTCTCGCGTCTTTGCGCGAACCGTCGGAAATCACGCCCGGTCCAGCCGACGCGAAGCCTTTTTCTTATCCGCGTCTTATTCAGCCGATTCTCGACGCTCGTTGCGTCAAATGTCACGACGGAAGCGAGGGAAATCATGCGCCCGATCTTACGGGCAAAGAAGAGGCTCCTTTCACGCGCAGTTACAACCAGCTCATGGATTACATGAAGTGGTACGAATGGGGCGACGAGACCTACCGGGAAATTGTTACCCTGCCGGGAGAGAGCGGCGCCGATATTTCTCCGTTTTCTAAAATTATCGTCGACGAGAACCATCAGGACGTAGGACTAACGGACGAAGAGTATCGCGTTCTGATGATGTGGTGCGATTTGAACATTCCGTTCTACGGCGTTTTCGACCGAAACGAACAGGCGAAACAACTTAAGGGCGAACGCGTCAAAGAGCCGGACTTGCAGTAACCTCGACGTTACGTTTTTTTGGAATAATCATCGAACTTTTCAAGGAGCAGGATAATGCGCCGATCACTGAAAATTTTACGTTTGTCGTTATCGCCGTCGGAAGTTGGTAAAAACCTCGCGTTGCTAATTTCATGCGTCGTAGCGGCGCTTGTTTTAACCGTCTCGTCTGAAACGCTCCGAGCGGACGACTCCGCCCCGGCGTGTCCGATGGGGGAAGGGTATGAGTTCGCGCCTGAATTGAGCGACGAATTTAACGGCGATGCGCTCGACGATTCCAAATGGTGGGATTTCAACCCTGCGTGGCGCGGTCGTAAGCCCGCGCTCTATTCCCGTAAAAACGTCTCCGTCGCCGACGGCGCCCTTCGTCTGACAGCGAGCGTCGCGGAACCCGACGAGGTCGGTTACGACGATCAGGTTCGCGGGTACGGCAAGTTCTGGGCGTCGAGCGTCAAGAGTAAGGCGAAGAGCGGCTATGGTTATTACGAAGCGCGTTGCAAATCGATGCACGCCGCCTTGTGCAACGCGTTTTGGCTTTACGATCCGCTTTCCGACCGTCCCGATCGTAAATACGTCGAGGGGGACGTTTCCGACGAGATCGATATTTTTGAATTCTGCGGCAATCCGAAAGACAAGAGCCTTGATCGATTCTATTTCGCTACGATTCACCATTTCGTCACGCCGTATCTTGAATCGATTATCAATACTAAGAAGCTGCCGATTGAAAATCCCTCTTACAAGCAGAAGATGGACTTCGATTTCTGGACGGACTTTCACGTTTACGGGTTCGCCTGGACCCCGACGGATCTGCGATGGTACGTCGACGGTCAAGAGGTTTGCCGCCATGAAAACGACGCCTTCCGTCGTCCGCTCCACATAGTGTTCGACTGCGAAGTCATTCCCTGGTGGTTTGGCGAACCGGATCCCGCCGACTTGCCTTCGTCCTTTGAAATCGACTATATTCGTTTCTGGAAACTGACGGACGCGCAATCTGCCGAATCGGAGAAGTAACGCGGCCTGTCGCCGTCGCCGCTATGCAATGGATTTTTTTTGCAATTTCTGCAGAAAAAAGTCAAAAATCAATTGCAATTCGCTTGCGTTTCTGGTAGAACCAGTATGTCGACGCTTGTGAGAAGCGTCGCGAATGTTGCGTTAGAGCGTCCTTCGTTGCACACGCGTCGAGAGGGCGATTCCGTGTTCATATTCCTCTTCACTAGGAGAATAAGCTGTTATGGCCAGACGACCTATTACGATTATTACCGGTCAATTTGGGGACGTTCCGTCCGAAGAACTCTTCGCGAAAACCTCTGAGATCGGCTACGACGGTCTTGAACTTGCTTGCGGCACCGACCACTTCGACGTTCAAAAGTGCTTGAAAGAAGACGGTTATTGCGAGGCGAAAAAGGCTCAATTGGAGAAATACGGGCTTGGTTGCTGGGCTCTTAGCAATCACTGCGTCGGGCAGGGCGTTCTCGATCAAATCGATCAACGCAATTTGGACGTCATTCCCGAATATCTCCGCAGCGACGACAAAGAACAAGTCGCGAAGAACTGCGCCGAAGAAATGAAAGACACCGCGCGCGCCGCGAAGAAGATCGGCGCCTCGATCGTCACCGGCTTCACCGGCTCCTCCATTTGGCCCTACATCTACAGCTTCCCGCCGGTGCCGCAAAAGTGGATCGACGACGGTTTCGCGCTCCTCAAGGAACGTTGGACCCCGATTCTCGACGTCTATCAGGAACTCGGAATTAAATTCGCGCTCGAAGTTCACCCGACCGAAATCGCGTTCGATATTCATTCCGCGCAACTCGCTCTCGAAGCGCTCGACTATCATCCGGCGTTCGGGTTCAACTTCGACCCGTCCCACCTCGTGTGGCAAATGGTCGACCCGGTCAAGTTCATCCGCAAGTTCCCGGATCGTATCTTCCACGTCCACATGAAAGACGCCGCTCTTCAGCTTGACGGCGAAAACGGCATTCTCGGCTCGCACCTGCCGTTCGGCGATTATCGTCGCGGCTGGGAATTCCGCTCGGTCGGGCGCGGCGACGTCGATTTCGAAGAAATCGTCCGCGCTCTTAACGACATTAATTATCAGGGACCTCTTTCCGTCGAATGGGAAGATCAGCGCATGGACCGCTGGTTCGGCGCGACCGAATCGTTCGAATACGTCAAGAAAGTCGCGTTCCCGAAGAACGAAGACGTCGTCTTCGACGCTCAGTTCGCGAAATAATTTGACGCGTTTCTCCAAGCGCGCCCGTTGAACAAAACGCTCGATTTGCTCCGACGGCAGGTCGAGCGTTTTTTGGTTTGTCTTCCTTAAAATCGGTAGAACGCATACAAACGTTTGGCTCTGAAAACAAATAAACGCTCAAATTTGACATAGACCGTAAAAAGATCAATATCGTCGTCTTGCGGAAATGTTCTTTTATTCTTTCCATTGTCTGAATCGGCGACGATAACCCCTAAAATTCCTCTTTAATCGGTAAATTTTATTTCCCTTTTGTATCTTTTCTGTTAAAATGGAAGACCGAGGTATTGTGTAATACTCGCGAAAAATTTAACGAAAAACGTAACGAGGCATATTGTGAACAAACTACATCGACGTCCTGCGAGAATCGACGTTCGTCGTCGCGCGCGACAGGCGCTGGCGTCGTCGATTGTTTTACGCGCCCTGTGCGTTTTTGCGTTTCTTGGCGCGCGCGCGGTCTACGCGCAGCCCGGCGCGCGCGATACCGACGAAGATCGGAGCCGTCCCAACGAGAAGATCACGTTTACGCTCAAAGACGGAACCGATTCGTGGCTCGTCCCGCTTCCCAACTGGTCTCTTGAAGACGTGATGAAGACGATCGACGCGCAAGAGGAAGAAAAGATTACCACCCCCTATTCGATCCAAAGCGTTAACGCCAGAGGCCGCGTCGAGGAGGGGCTGGCGCGCCTCGTGATCGACGTCGAACTTGACGTCGCCGACGGAACGGTCCGCGTTCCGCTGGGTCTTGCCGAGGGCGTGTATATTCCGACTCCCGAACAGGAAGAGTCGGGCGAATCGCGTCAGGGCGGTTTTTCGTTTAGAGGGCCCGGCTTATGCACGCTCGACGTCGATCCGGAGACGGGCGAATACGTCGCGATCGTTCAGTCGCCGACGCGACGCTTCCGCCGCCGCGCGTCCGTCCAAAACCGCGAACCTTCAGAAAACGAGGAACAACGTCGTCCGGAAGAACCAACGCCCGAGCAACCCGCGGAACCTGCTCCCGAACAACCCGCGGAACCCGCGCCCGAGCAACCCGCGGAACCCGCTCCCGAACAACCTGCGGAACCCGCGCCCGAACAGCCCGCGGAACCCGCGCCCGAGCAACCTGCGGAACCTGCTCCCGAACAACCTGCGGAACCTGCTCCCGAACAACCTGCGGAACCTGCTCCCGAACAACCTGCGGAACCTGCGCCTGAACAACCTGCGGAACCCGCTCCCGAACAGCCGGCGGAGCCGACGGCTTACCTTCGTCTGGCCGAATTTTCAGAAGCGTACGCGTCGGAGCTTTTGGATCCCCAGGAGGACGAGCGCGTCGTCGCGGAGAACGCCGGGGCGGAACGTCCCGTCCAGCAGTTCCATAAATATACGTTGCGCCTGGAATTATGTTTTTGCGTCGAGCCGATCGGCAAAGACGAGTATCGCCTTTTGGCGTCGTTTCCTCCTTCGGCTCACTCGCTGTTGACGCTCGAAGCGCCCTCTCCCGACGCGCGAATCAGTTCCGTCAAGGGCGCCGTCGCCGCGCCTCCCAACGCTATGAGCGAAACGACGACCGAATTGAAATTGCACGGTCTCGGCAAGGGCGGGGAACGCGCCGAACTCGTTTGGCGTCAGCGCGTTTCCAGCGAAGACGTCGTTTATCAGGTGGAAAACGCGTCGATCGACGTTACGCTCGCCGCGCGCGAAACGACTTACGACGCGGCGTTGCCGATTCGCGTTTTTGGCGGGGAATCGAACGAGTTTTACGTCCGTCTTCCGGACGGCGCTAATTTGGAAGTCGACAGCGTTTCGGCGGTCGGCGCGGGAAGCGCGTTGTTCAGCGTTAAAAGCGCGCGCGAGGTTGCGTTGGAGGAAGTTCCGGAATCGTTGAAAGCGGGGCTTCTTCAGGAAGAGTCGGCGCGCGGCGCGTTTGCGAAAATTCAACTTGAGCAGTCGTCGACGTCCGTCGTCTTGAAACTCAGAGCGCGCGCGTTCGCCACCGCCGAGGAAGCCGCGCAGGAAGCGGACGCGTCGGGCGCCACGCCCGCGAGGCTTTTAGCCGGTTTTGGCGTGCTCGGCGCGCAGAAACAAAACGGCCAGGTGAAAATCTCCTGCGCCGAAGGGCTCGATTTTGACGTGACGCCTTACTACGGCGCGTCTCGCGATCCCGACGCGCTGAACGCGGACGAGCGGGAGTCGTATTCTTTTTACACGCAGCCGTTTTTGCTCAAAGCGCAGGCGTTCCGGCGTCAGGCGATCGTCAACGTCAAGCCGGAGTATCAGGCGACCGCTCTTCTCGACGGCGTCGAACTTCGCGCGCGATTCAAGTATTCGATCTACGGCATGAAAGCGACGGAAGTCCGACTGCGTTTGCACGACTGGAAATTCAGATCGGACGACGCCAACGAGACGCTCGATCTTCGCCGCGCGTATTTCAACGAGAGCTCCGGAGAACACGTGTTCCCGTTAAAGACTCCTTCCGACGGGGTCGTCGTTTTTGAATTGACGTTTTTCCGCGAGGCGTCCCTCGACAAAGACGGGACGACGAGTTTGACCCTGCCGACCCCGGTCGCCGACTGGGTCGAGCCTTCCGCGCTGGTCGTTACGCCGTACAACAACGTCGCGCTGAACGTGTTAAAAGATCGCTGCGTCGGACTGGAACAGAAATCGGCGCGTTCATTTTCTCTTGAACTGGAACAGCCGAAATCGACGCAAGAGTCCCTTTATTTCCAAACGAACCAGATTATTTCCAACGCCGACGACGAACAGAAAGACGCGACGTTATGCGCGACGATCTCCAAATTGGAACAGGAAGTCGACATAACGTGCGCGACGGAAGCCGTTTTCTCCGAGCGAGGCGAGTTCAGCGTGCGTCAGACGTTCGCCTACGACGTCAAAAACGAACCGCTCGAGGAAATCGCGATTCAGGCGCCGCGCGCGCTCCTCAAAGCCAAAGCGACGAAGACCGAGGCGAAGGAGAAGAAGAGCGACGAAAAGGAAGTCAAGGCGGACGATAAGAACCCCGCGACGGGCGCGAACGTCAAGTTTACGGTCGACGGCAAGGCGGTGATCGCGACGCTGCGCGAAAACGAGGCCGGGGAGGACGACGACGCGCTCACGTACGTCGTGTCGTTGAGCGATCAGCCGAGAATCGGCTCTTTTGTCGTCGTCGTCCAATACGATTATCAATCTCAAAGTCTGGAAGCCGGATCGACGAACAATCGCATCGACCTCTACCTGACCCAGCCTTACGACGCCGATCAACTGCGTTTGAACACGCTCCGGGTGTCGGCGAAAGACTCCGTTTATTTGACGAGCAACGCCGTCGACGAAGAGGAAATCGGCGCGCAGGAGGACGCGGAGAACGCTTCCGGCAAGACTTCCGTCAAGCGATTCTGGCGTCAGACGGAGGGCGGATATTTAGAAGACGGCTCGTCGTGGTACATGGTGTTCCAGTCGTCGATGCCGGAAACGTTTATTCGATTCTCGGGCGGGCTGACGAGCGAAAAACAAGGCGCGCCGATCGTCGAACGCGCCTGGGTCCAGACGTGGTTTTCAAACGCCGCGCGATACGACGACGCGTTTTATCGCGTTCGCTGCGAAAAGAGCGCGTTGACGGTCAGACTTCCCGACGGAACGCGTCGGGATCGCGTCGCCGTCTCGCTGAACGACAAGCCGTTTAACAACGTGTCCGACCCCGAACGAGGGCTGTTTGTCGGCGAAAACACGCTTCGCGTTCCGATTCCCGAGGAACTGCGTTCTCGCGAGTTTGTGCTGGAACTCTCGTACATGACGTCGAACAAAGACCTCAACGCGTATACTTCGAACGGGCGTTGCTACGCGCAGCTTCCGACCTTTGACAGTCAGACGTGGGTGCGTCGCGCGTATTGGCAGACGATCGTGCCGAACACGCGGCATATCGTGGCTCCGCCGAAGAACTGGTCGTCCGAATACGTCGTCCGGCGCGAGAGCCGCCTTGGGTTCTTCAAGCGCGTGGCGTCGGCGAAGACCGACGAATTGTACGACTGGATCGGCGTGGAAAAGAAAGACAGGCCGGATCCGTACGAGCAAGACGCGAACGTGTATTTGTTCAGTAGCTTTAACTACAACGGAACGGCGGACGAGTCGAACGACTCGGAGATCAAGCCCGTCGTTTCGAGCTTTTATCTTGCCACGCGCGCGGCGCTGGTGCTGTTTGGAAGCGGCGTCGCGCTCGCCATCGGCCTGGGGCTTTTGTACTTCCCAGGCGTGCGTTCGCCGTTGGCGTTGTTTGTGTTGAGTTTGGTCTCGTTGACGTTTTCCGCGTTCCAACCGACGCTTGCGCTTATCTTCCTGCAAACGACGGCGTTAGGAATCGTATTAACGCTTGCGACGACGATTATCGCGGCGGTCTTCGGCCGACGCCTGGGTCGCGCGGAGAACGCGCCTAAGCGCGCGAACGACGCTCCGCGCGTTAATTCCGAGGGCGCGTGATCGGATCGGGCTGGAGTGTCGAGATGACGACGAGATTGAGCTTTAACCGTTTGCGCGCGTCGAGCGTCGCGTTGACGAGCCGTTTGCTGGCGGCGGCGTTGGCGGCGGCGTTTCTTGGCGGAGCGTCTTTGCACGCGAGAAGCGACGGGCCCGAACCGTCGCCTTCAGGCTCGTCGTCTTCTGAAAACGACGGCGCGCGGAGCGACGACTCTTTTCCGGGCTATCGGTTCTGGAAAGCGCCCGTCGAGTCGATCGACCATTGGCCGTGGGGAACGGAAAAATACTATCCGATCAAAATCGAACAATTTGACAAATGGCTTGACGTAACCGACGAAATCGACCGCCTTAACGAAGAAGAACAGACGGTTCGCGGCGTCGCGCCGTCCCTGACACTCGAGGCGAGATTGTCCGACGACGCGCTCGTCGGCGTGGGCGAATTTTCCACGGCTCCGGTGAGCGCCGAAGGCGCCGACGTTCAGGAAGAAAGCGAGTCGGCTCCTTATTTGCTGCGTTCTTTCTCCTTTGCGACGTCTCCCTATTCGAGCGACGAAAAAGTCGATCTTATGGAAGCGATCGGCGCGTACGCGGACGGTCGTTTCTACCTGCCGAATTCAAAAGCCGCCTCGCGCAAGTTCTTTTGGTCTCAGCGCGGAACGCTCGACCGACGCGACCGACTGACGTTTAACCTTCGTTTTCCCGATTCGCTGCGAACCGAACTGAAGCTTGTGACGCCTTACGACGTCATGATCGAAGCGGTCGACGGCGTGGCGACGGAAATCGCGTCCGAGTCGGAATCCGACGATCAGCCAGGCGTTTCGCGAACCTGGCGCGTCTATTTCGGCAGTCGTCCTCAGGCGACGTTGCGCGCGACGCGCGGCGCCGCGTTCGCCTTTCCCGAAGGAGCGCGAAAGATCGGCGTGCGTCAGGAGAGCTCTTATCGTATGACGCGAGAGGGACTTGAATTAAACGCCCGACTTGAGTTCGAACGGCTGACCGCCAGGCCCGAGGAAATCGCGCTGTTCCTTGACAAGCGCCTGCGGCTCGTTTCCGCCGAATGGGGCGCCGTCAGAGACCTCGACGTCAATTCGACGAGCGCCGACGATCAGTTCAACAAAATCGTCATTAAGACGCCCGGTCAGTTGGAAACGCTTGACGATTTGAAGTTGACGGCGTTTGGCCCCGTCGAGCTGGACAAGACAAGTTCGCTTCCTCCGCTGACGTTTGAAGAGGATTCCGCGTTCTATTGGCGCGAGACGACGTTGCGTCTGACGGTCGTTCGTCCCCTCGTCGTGTCGACGTCGACGCTTACGGACGCGCTTCCGTTTCGCGAGGCGTTTCGCGCGCGTCAGGAAGGCGTCGAAGTTCTTTCTTATAAACTCAACAACGCCAAAGGCGTCGTCGCGGTAAAAGTTTGCTCGTACGAAAAGACGCCCCCCTTTGACAGCGCCACCGACTGCCTGATCGCCGTGGACGCCGTCTCCGCGAAAACGACGTTGTTCTATAATTTTAGCGGCGTCGAGAGTTCCGGCGTGACGATTCCGATCGCGCCCAATTGGTCGATTCGTTCCGTGTCGAGTTTGTCGGACGATCTTATTTCGTGGTCTTTCGACGACGGAGAAGCGCCCGAGTCCGCGGTTCGGAAGTTGTCCGTGTCTTTCAGGAAGACGCCCGCGTCGGATCGGCCCGTGAAAATCGACGTTTCCGCGCGCATGGTCAGAACGGACGCCGACGCGCCGATCGACGTCGACAAGCTCTGCCCAATCGACTTAACCGACAATCTTCGCGGCGCGCACGCGTTGGCGCTTCGCGCGGAATCGCCTTATCAGGTGAAGTTGACGACCCGTTCCGGCCGACCTTATTCCGCGCCGAACACGGATCCAAATTTTGTCTTTTCGGAACTTGCGCTTCGCGACGCGACGCCCGCTTCGTCGAGCGCGAAACGGCTCTATTTTGGCGCGCAAACGGTCGACGCGGCCGCGTCTCTGGAGAATCTTCGCTCGACGTACTCGACGACGGGGACCTGCGAGTGCGAATTCTACGGAACGATCGCGCCGGACAATTACGTCGAGAAATGGAACGTTCGTTGCGAGCCGTTGGGCGGTTCGAGCGTCGATCGCGTCGTGTTCTACGTGCCCGGCGCGCTGGAAGGAACCAAGGCGTACAACGCGGTATGGAAGTGGTCGAGTTCGTTGGAGCCCGACCGACTCAACACGGCGACGCGACTGTCCGCGGAGGACGCGAAACTCTATCATATCCCCGAAAAGACGGCGGCTTACGAAATGCGTCTTTCCACGTTGGCGAGTTCTCCGTTTGATCTTAACATGACTTGCGAAGACGCCTTTTCGAAGCGCTCCCAGCCGTTCCTGGCGGTCTTTCCCGAATCGTCGAATTCCACGCTGGAGATTGTCGTCGACTCTCCGCAGGGGTTCCGGTTCGAGACGCATTTTGTCAATATGCGCGAGACGACCGTTCCGATCGCCGTCGACGGAGAGTACGAGACGTTGAAAAAGGCGTTTCGATACGAATCGAATTCGGGCCGGCGCGACGCCGAGCGAATCGTTAAAGACGCCGATCCAAACGTCGACGACGAGAGCGAGCCGTCGGCCGGGTTTGAAACGTCCGAGCCGGAATTGACCGTTTCCTTTGAGAATTCCGCGTTTTACGGCGCCGAGTCGGAAAACGCGCTGCCGCCGTCCGCGCGATGCTGGCTCGAAAGACTCGACTCTTTCTTCCAGTCCAACGGGAAATCGCGCAATCGCGCGCTGTTCTACATTGAGAATCAGGGACGCGCCGATTTGGAATTGAGACTCCCGCAGAACGTCGGGGAGACGGCGATTCGCGACGTCTGGATCGACGGGCGCAGCGCCCTTTACGGCTATCTTCGCGACAGCCGTTCGATCGTCTTGCAGCTTCCCTTAAATCGACGTTTCGTTTGCGTTACGGTCGAATACGACGCGCCCGGCGAGCGACTCGCGGGGGGCGAGCGTCTCACGCCCAGCAGACTGTCGTGCGACGTTCCCGTCCTGTCGGGCGAATGGAACGTCTGGACTCCGCCGCAATATCAGACGCGTTTTGGCGCGACGAGAGACCGAATCGACGAACGCGTCGGCAATTCATGGGTTCAGTCCCTCTTCTCTCTGATCGCTTTGGGCGTGTCGGAACGACGCGTCGAGGAATTGTCGACTCGCTTTTTAGAACGGCTTGGCGACGCCGACGCGCTTGCCGCCGCCGTTTCAGAATCGAGGAAAATCGCGACGACGGACGCGGGCGGGAGTTCCACGCCCAAGTCGGGCTCCGGAAACGGCGCGTTGACGTGGGGCGACGTCCTCGGCGATCCGCTTGTCGTCAATTGGCTTTTCGCGCCTCCGGCCAAAACGGTCGCTCAGACGGACGACGAAGAACGCCTGTCGGCGGGAACGAAAACCCCGTTCGGCGTTCTCGACGCTTCTTTCGCGTTCAATTTGTACGTCGATCGCATCGCGGCGGCTTACGCGTCGCTGACGCCGTCGACGCCTGTTCCCAATTCAACGTTGACGTCGCATGATTCCCGCGCGCGACAAATGATCGAAGACTCAAAATTCGCGCTCGTCTTCATTGACGAAAAGACCGCGGTCCTGACGACTTGCTCGGTCTTGAATCGCCGTTTGGACGTTTCGATCTCCTCAATGGGCGGAGGCTCCGTGTTCCGCGTCAACAAGGCGTCGGACGTGCGCAAGGCGCGCGCGGAAATCGCGTCGGGGTCGCGGCGTTTTATTTCCTCGCAGGAATGGCGCCTCGCCGAAGCGGCGGTCAGTCCCTGGCGCAATCCTCCGCAAGACGAATTCGCCGTCGGCTGGAACCGAACGAACGTGTCCCTCAGCCGCGTGGAGTCGGGCGTTCGCGTCGTCAACCGCTATTTTCTGTGGGCGTTGGAACTGTTTTGCTTTATTGGGTTTATCGCGACGCTTTGGCGCTTCAACCTGGCGAGCGTTCGCTTATGCGTCGGCTCGCTGGGCGTATGCGCCGCGGCGCTCAACGTCGTAACCTTCGAGTGGTTCGCCGCGACGCTCGGCGTCGCTTACGGGGCGTTGTTAGTCCTTTGCATTCTGTTGTTTATACCTCGCGACGCGCTCAGAAGGACGTGGCGAACGGACGCGAAACGCGCGCGAAAAGAGCGTCGTTCGGACGCCAAGGTCTTTGAAGTCGAATTCAGCGATCAGGCCGACGCGTCGTCGACGGAAGGGTTTGTCGATTTCAACTTAATGCCGTCGGAAGAACGGCGCCGACTCAAAGGCGTCGACGAGGACGACAAGTCGCCGATTCCGTCAAAACCCGACGAACTTCGACCGGGAACGATTTCCATGAAAACGACGATCGCCCTGACGCTTGTCTCGCTTTTCCTTTTCTCCTTCGCACGTTTCGCCTCGTCGAACGCGCAAGACCCTCCGACGGCGTCGGCGCCCGCGGCGAATCAGGCCGAAGCGCCCAGCGAGCCGGAATCGAACGGCGAATCGACGTGGCGCGAGCCTTATCGCGTCTTCGTCCCCGTCGACGAGAACGGAGAAACGGTCGGCGATTATTACTGGGTGGGATCCGAGTTTTACGACTCGATTCGTTCGACGCTCAATCGAACGCCTCGCGAGCGCAACTGGCGCGTCGTCGACGCGCGTTACGAAGGGAGCGTCAACTATAACGCGACCCTGGGCGCGACGACGCTGTTCAACCTCAAGGCGACGTATACGGTCGTGTTGGATTCCACGTCGGCGACGATCGCGATTCCGGCGCTTCCTCTCGCGCCCGACGTCGGCGCGAAGTTCGATCGTCAAACGATTTCCTCGTCGTACGACGAGCAACGCGACGAACTGTATTTCAATCCCTACGACGTGGAGCCGGGCGAACACACGCTGGAGCTTACGCTTGTTCCGCCCCAGTTCTCCGAGACGAACGCGCTTCTTTCTCTGCCGATTCTAAGATCGCCGTCCGCGCGCCTGGAATTGAGCGCGTCGATGGACGCGCCGGCGCTCGACGTTCCCAACGCGATGGGACGCGTGACGCGCGGCGCCGGATGGCTTGTCGCGGAACTTGGCTCCGTCGATCGACTTATGCTTTCGATTCAGGAGCCGTCGGACTTTTTGGCGGCGGGTTCCGCCGACGTCGAGCAGCTCTTTTTGGCGCGTCCACGCGCGACGCAGTTGGACGTTCGCGCCGTTTTTCGACGTCAGACGCCGGGCAAGAAAATCAAGACCCTTGAGATCGAATGCGATCCTTCTTACGCCTTCTCGGGGACCTGCCAATACGACGAGGGAGAAATCGAAAGCGTCGAGCCTCCCGCAGAACAGAACAACGTTCTTCGCGTAACGTTTAAAGAGCCGACGACGGGGCCCTTTACGCTGAACGTCGGTTTTATCGCGCGTAATTTTTCCGGGGTAGGGCGCGTTCAGTTCCCCAGAATCTCCGTTCGCGACGTCAGAGCGTTGAGGAACTGGTTCGCCGTGTCGCCGGGTCCCGACGTCGAGTTTACGACGGAGCCGGAGTTCGTCCGATCGTCGACGCTCGACGCGTTTAAAAAAGCGTGGGGAACCGTCGACGACACCATTACTTCGGCGTACGACCTTTCCGCCCTTCCTCTGGACGCGGCTTTTTCAGTCGGCGCGAAAGTCGCTCAGTTGCAAATCGATTCGACGACGACCTGCCTTTTTGACGTCTCCGAGACGGAAACGCGTTGCGACGCGTCCGTTCAGGCGCCAAACGATCTGTTTCGGCTGTCCGTTAAGACGCCTCTTCCTTTCAACGTCGACTCGATCGCCCTGACCGACGAACGCGGAACCGCGCTCGAACAGCCCGATTATTTCATGACCGACGACGTTCTTACGCTGGTCTTCCAAAGCCCCGTCAAAGGGCGCGTCAACCTGCAAATCGTCGGTCGGACGAAGACTGCGCTTGGCGAAGAGCGCGTTTTTCCGACGTTTAAGTTCCTCACGCCGAGCGTCGGCAGACGGTTCGCGCGTCTCTATCGCGCTCCGGACGTCTTCTTCGAATGGAACGACTCCAAAGGATGGCTTGCGTCCGAAAGCGCCGACGCGCCGGGCGTCGCCTGGGAGCCGAACGGCGATTATCGGCTCGTCGGATTCTACGAGTTCGTCGACGATTCCGCGCGCGCGGGGTTGCGAACCCCCGGCGAGTATTCTTACGAGGTTAAAGAGACGGAGCCGGACGTCGACGCCGCGGTCGGCGACGGCGCGAAGTGCGTCGTTCGCATGAACTCGCCGCGATTTGTCGGCGTTGAAGAGACGGCGCTGTTCCACGAGTTGAACAGTCCTCTTTGGCAGGCGAAAGTTTATTTCCGCTTTTCCGTCGAGTCGGGGGTCGCCGACCGTTTTCTCATCCTTGACGACGAGGCGTTCTCCTGGGAGATCGAGGACCTTGAATCGCGTTTTAACGTTTCGGAAACGACTTCTTACTCCGGCGCGCGCGCTATCGCGCTTACGCCGAAAAAAGGTTTTGGCGATCAAATCGACGTTCGTTTAAACGCGACGTTTAAAAACGATCCCGACGCCGTCAGACTTCCCAAATTCCAGCTTCTGCCGTCGTCTCCCCGCGAGGACGTTTCCGGCGTCGAACGGTATGTCGCGCTGCCCGAGCGAAAGATGACCGACCGCCAAAACGAGCGGCTCAATTGGACGACGCAGGATCTTCGCGACGTCGTCGACGACGCGAAGAAGAACTCCGTCAACAACGCGACCAGTTCGATCATGAGTTCGATCGTCAAAGAGTCGACGCCCGCGGTCGACAAGTTGAAAAAAGAGCTTTTGGGGGACGTTCGCAACGTAACCGGCGGCCTGGCCGACTATGAGTTCAGTTTCTACTTCCGAGAGCCGACCGCGAGCGCGAAGTTGCTTTCCGAAAGCGCGAACCTTTCCGTGTCGCGAGCGCGGCACTCGTTCTATATGAACGCGCAATACGAATATTTCGGCTCCTCGTCGTTTATGATTCGCAAGAGTTCTTTGGACTACTGCACGCTCGTCGTGCCGAATTCGTGCGAACTCCTCGAGACGACGGTCAACGGTTCGCGTCGCCTCGTCGACTACGTCGGGTCGGACGAGAATCAGAGCTACTGGCGCGTCGATTTGGACACGACGCCTTACGTCAAGCGCGTCGAAGCGTCTTTCCGCGGGTCGAGCAAAATGCCGCCGAACGCGCAGGCGAACTACGGTTCGCGTCGCACGCCGGCGTTTTGCGCCGATTTTATCGCGATCGGCGAAGAGCTTCCCGAGACGGGCGAAGTTCGGCGCGTCAACCCCGAGCGCGTCTATTGGCTGTGCGCGTTTGAGTCGCTCGACGCGGAGCGAATGCGTTGGCGCGTGTTCGAACGCGAAGAGGGACAGGCGGAAAAGACGCCGACGAAGTCCGAGCGCGCGAACGCCGAGCGCGAGCCGATTTTGTGGACGGAGGCGAACGATCTTCTCTTCCGTTTCTGCGTCGAAAACGCAAGCTCGCTTCTGGAAGCTTACGAAAGCGACCTTTCTCAACTTTCCGGCTCGAACGCGGACGATCTCGCGCGACTCCGCGCATGGTGGGATTTGACGTGGCGCGACAGTCAAAACGCGACGGCCCAGTTCTCGGAGGCGCCCGAGGGCGTTACCGAACGTCTGCGCCGCGCGATGTTTGTCGTGGAAAAAGGGCAGGTCGTGAGTCCGGAAAACGAACTTGCCGACCCGACCTCGCGCTGGGGCCGCGCTCAATACGACGAGACGATGCGGCAGAAGGCGAAACTCGACGAAGCGTATCGCGTCGACGGCGACTCTCTCCCGGCTCCGTCGGCTTACGTCGCCTCTCCGCAGAGTTTATGGACCTACGACGCGGGCGCGTCGACGAGCCTTCTTTTCGGCGTTTCTGACGGCGACGCTTCCCAGGTGATCGTGGCGTCGACGCCGAAGTCGTTCGACTTCTTCGGATCTCACTATTCGACGGCGGCCTTTATCCTCGTCCTGACGGCGTTTTTCATGTCGTTTTTGAAAAGAGGCGCGAAGCGAAGCGCGTTTGGCAGTTTCTACGTCGGCGTGTTTGTCGCCGTTTGGACCGTCGTCTTCTTCCTCCTTGACAGAAAGCAAATCGGTCTGATCGGCGCGCTGATCTTTTCGGTCGGGCCGGCGGCCGTCTCGTCGTTGTATCGCCGGTTTAAAAATCGCGCGAATAAAGAGGAACCGGAGCCGGTCGAGGAAGACGGTTCGACGATCGAGCCCGACTTGCTGGCGCGAAAACTGGAACGGGAACTTGCCTCCACCGAGACGCTTGAACACGCCGCTTCGTCGGAGGAACCGCCCGAGGAGGAGGGGGAATTCGCCTCCGGCAGCGAAACGCAACTTACGAATCAAAGCGACGACGAAACCTCTTACGAGGAGCAATTTGACTGAGCGCGAACGCGCCTGAAATCGCGGCGCGCTCCGATTGCGAAAAAGTTGGCCGAGTCGTTTCGACGACTTGACGAACGAAAGGTCAGAGTTATAATAAATTCGCTATTTTAGCGCTTAATCGCGCGTGCGCGGAACGGTCGGACGGATCGTTTCGCAAGTCGGCCCGAGTCGAGCGAAGGTCCGCTCCTCCCCGACGTTTTCCAAACGCGGAGCGCGTTTGGTTTTAGTCGTTTGTCAAAAGAAATCGCCGCGTTTGCGTAAGCGCGGCCCCGTTGTTCCGCGCCCCCCCGCGGAGAGCCGCCGCGTCGCGGCGTTTGAGCGTCCGAAACGTTGTTTGCATTGGCGTCTTCGTCGATCCAGGAAACGATCGACACGCGCGACGACGCTCGTAAGTCCAAAGAATACAAATTTTGAATACGTTTGAAATGTCACGAGAGAATCCGCAAAGCGATTGGGACGAACTTCAACGACAGTTGCAGGAAGACGTCGCCCCCGTAGAAGAACAATCAAAAGAAAAAACGCTCCGCAAAGCCGCTTCAAAGCCGGCGTCCGGATCAAAAAAAGTTTCTAAATCGAAGGTTCAGGAAGAACGCAAGGCGGCCAAAGCCGCTCCTAAAAAGAAGGCGGTCAGCGCGGCGAAAGTCGTCGAAGCGCTCGACGCGAAGACGTCGCTGGAATCGCTCAGCGCGGAACTTGTCGACGGCGTCGTGGCCGCCGCGTCTCGCGAATCGAAGAAAAAACGCGAAGCCGAAGAGGCTCCCAAGCCGAAGCGTCGACGCAGAGTCAAGCCGGCGACTCCTGAAGAAGCTCTTGAAGAGGAGCAAAAAGACGCCGCGATCGGCGGCATTCTGGCGCAACTTCAACTCGCCGCGCAGGGAAAATCCGTTAAAAAATCGAAGCGTAACGCGCCCGCCAAAGAAACGACGGCCTGCGTCGCCGTCGAACAACCCGAAGATTCCGTCGTCGAGCGCTCGGTCGCCGAGCCGGTCGTAGGCGAAGTGTGCGTTTCCGTGGAAGCCGAAGCTTCCGCTCTCGACGAGTCCGTCGTCGACGCCTCCGCGACGGTGGAGTCCGTCGACGTCAAAGCCCCCGTCGTCGACGAACAGAGCGCGAGCGAAACGGTCGTCGTCGACTCCCCGGAATCGGGCGCGAGCGAATCGGTCGTCGCGGAATCCCCCGTTTTTGACGAGCCTTGTTCGATCGAGCCGGTCGCCGAAGAGGAGCGCGTCGAAGAAGAGCCCGTTCGGGAACCCGCGGAAGAATCTTCGCCGTGGGCCGTTTTGCCGGACGCGACGGAAGAAGACGATTTTGCGTGGGACGCGTTGTTAGCCGATCCCGTCAAAGCCGAAGTTCAGGAAGCGGCGGAAGAAACCCCCGCCGAGGAGTCGCCCGCGGAAAGCTCTGACGAGTCCGAGACGACCGACGCCCCCGCCGAAGAATCGGCTGAAGAGAAAATCGTCGAGGAAGTCGCCGAAGAAGTCGTCCCCGAACCTGAGGAACCCAAAGAAATTGAAGGAATCTCCGTCGATTTCTGGGATTCTTCCGATTCGATCGAGCTCGAATGGGGCGCCAACGCCAAAGTCGAGGAAGTCGAAGAGCCGATCGACGAAATTCAAATT
>JAFZNK010000139.1 GCA_017550965.1 Thermoguttaceae bacterium | reverse complement strand
AGAAGCAGCACGTCGAACTGGCGCGCAATCTCGCGCAACGCTTCAATGCGAAATTCGGCGAAACCTTCGTCGTGCCCGAACCGCTTATTCCGACCGTCGGCGCTAAGATTCGCGACCTGCTCAATCCAGAAAAGAAAATGAGTAAGAGCGCGGAGAATCCAAAGGCTTCAGTCTTTTTGAACGATACGGAAAAGGATATTCGCAAAAAGATCATGGGCGCCGTAACCGACTCCGGCGAGGGCGTCTATTTCGACGAAGAGAACAAGCCGGGCGTCTCGAATCTACTCACAATTTTCGCCGTCTTCCAGGGAATAACGATCCCGGAAGCAGAAAAGCATTTTGAAAACGCGCGCTACGGCGATCTGAAAAAGGAAGTCGCCGAGCTGCTCGTCGAGAAACTTTCCGCGCTGCAAGCCCGTTTCGCAGAGACTATGGCGTCCGGAGTCGTCGACGAAACGCTCGATCGCGGAAGAGAGTACGCGCGAGCCATCGCGACCGAAACCTATGATCGCGCGCGACGCGTCGTTGGGCTCGGCAGAGCGTAATCTAACGATACGCCGCGCCCACGCGTCGGCGTATCGCTCCTCTCATGCGCGGACGCCTTAAGACCCTACGGACTCGTCCGCGCCAAAGGACCTTCGCCTGACGCCAGCCCGCGCGTTGCGCGTCGGCGTTCTCTAATCCCTAACGCTGGGAAGAAGCTTTGACCAAGCCCTTCATGGCTTCTATACGTTAAGTGAAAGACTTCGCGAATTGACAACAACGTTTGGATTGCAACGTCGCTATAGGTATAAGGACGACCTTGTTTATTGCAATCGGGCGCTGAATACCAATTCGACAGCGTTCCTCGTCGTCATACCAAAGGAATAGGTCCCCTCGTTTGACCAAGAATTTGTTATACGCAGACCAATCACGTTTCGTTTTTTGTCGCATTTGAACGTTGTTTCTGCAACTGACCGTCCACTGCGTGAAATGTCTTCACAGCCTCAGCGTACTCTTCTGGTTTGCCGAGTCGCGCATATTCTTCATCGATGAATTTGAGAAAATCGGTAAAATCAATGAAAAGATTACCTTCAATCCAGATCGGCGCGTCTTGAGTAATGAGTCTTGCGATTCGTTCATACAAGAACTCTTCTTGGCGCTGCATTGGAGGGGACGTGAGAGACGACATATTCCATGAATGATTTTGGAGTTCGCAAGTCGCCTTACAATACTCGACGAAAGCCTCTTCCTTACGATTGAGCTTATAAAGGATTCGCGGAAGCGCGTAAAGATCCCCGCTGTTTTGTCCGCAATATGGGCCGTATTCGTAATAAACCTGAAGTCGTCCGCGCCACTTGAGTTGAAGTTCGAGAGATTTTTCGTACTCGCCCTGCGCCTCATAAAGCAACGACTGATAACTCTCCGCCCATCGATAGACGTACGCGACGTCGCTTTTTTGTCTTTGCTTCTCTTCCCATTTGGCAAGTCTTGGAATGTACTTTTGGGCAACGGCGTAGTTTTTATTCTGGATTCCTAAGGCGATCTCGCGATTCAAGACGCAAAAATCGTCGTGAATTAACATTTTGACTTCAACCGCCGGGGCAGAGGGAAGATCCGGCAAATAGGGAAGTAAGAAGTACAGCGCCATAAGGCAAGAGAAGAAGATTCCTGCGATACAAAAATAAATGAACAGGAGTTTCGTCAATGTTCGTCTTAGCGACCTTTGCTTTCGAGGGGTCTGTAATCTATTGTCGTCTATTACTGTCATTTTAAGCTCCTTGTCAGGCATTACAGCCTCAATTGATCCAATATGAACGGATTAATTTCTTTATCATGATCCACCCTTGCGCTATAACAAGCGCTCAGGCGTCGCCCTTATCGAGCAATGCTGAGAACGCATTTTCGTATTGGTCGGCAATTGGGGAATACCGCCATCGTTGCGCTTCCTTATCGCATTTGGCTCGCATGACCTTGTAAAAATCGGAGTCGTCCCAAAGTCTCAGGATTGCGTGAATCCAGGGCGCGGCGTCGTCGGGCGTTGGCGTAAGATTGGATTCGGGGGTATACTGCTCAGGAACGCCGAGTAGTATAGCGGCGTTCCCGAGCGTTTCCGGCAACGCGCCGCGATTGGAGGCAACGACGGGCACGCAAGCAATGAGGGATTCCGCCGCGACGCGACCGAAGCTCTCGTCGAAAAACGAAGGGATCAGCGTGAGCTTGGCACGTGAATAAAAGTCGCCGACATTCCCGGTATTCTTCATGCGATAGAGGTTTCTCGCCGAGGTTAAATCGACGCCTGTTCGCACAAGCGCGTCAGTCTGCGCGCTTCCTTCTACAACCAAAAAACGCACGTCGGGTCGAATTTCTGCCATATCCGAAACGATTCGAGCAAAAAGCGGCGCGCCTTTGCGCGAGTCAGGGTTGACGAATAAAACATATTCGCGCGTTGACGCGTCTCCGTAAGAAGACGCCTTTATTGCTTGCCAGTCTATTAACGGCGGAATGACCGTCGTTCTTAAACCAAGTCGTTCGCGATAGACTCCAGACGCGAAGTGCGAGGGCGTTATCGTCAAATCGACGTCGTGAAAATAGTCTATCTCATGATAGGCAAAATTTTGCAGAAGAACGACCGTTTTCGCGCCGTTCATTCTCGCCGTTTTAACGAGTTCGCTTCCAAACCAATATCCGCCGTAGGTAACGACAATCTCGGGACGCTGACTTCGTAACGTCGATTCGAAAAGACGCAGAAACATCCTTCCACTTGCTGGGGACGGGATACCTTTCTCGCCCGAGTCAAAGACGATTGATTTGATCCCTCTGTCGACAAAGGAAAAGAGCGTGTAGTCCAACCCGTTGCAATGCTTATCAACTCGATTCCGTAAAACTACGTCGCATTGTGCTAGCGCGGCGTCGACGGCGCTACCTGATTCATAATCAAAACCTGCGCCGCAAAAGGCGTCGACTTCCCATCCGCGCGCGGAGAGCTCGAGAAGAATCTGACGCGCCGTGATCGACGCGCCATTAGATTGGTCGAGGTAGCAATGATGAGAAACGACTCAATCGAACATTGATCTGACGTGAAAGAAATAATTTTCTTTTCATAACGT
>JAFZNK010000138.1 GCA_017550965.1 Thermoguttaceae bacterium | reverse complement strand
ATCCTTTTAGCGCTTCTTTGTGTTTTTCGTTCTGCCTTATTGCAGGGGGAAGGGCTCCGCCCTTGCCCGAACCTCAAACAAGAGGGGGGGACCGCTTCCCCCTCCCGTCGTCGGTCTGCGACTTGTAACACCCTGCCCCGCTGGCGATCCGAGGACGGCGCGCCCGCTCGCCCGGGCAAAAATTAGTTTTTACCAAGGTTTTTTTGCAAGCAAAAAAAACAATTTTTTCTACGAAAAAATTTCCTACCGGATTGGAAAAACGAATTTTTGTAGGCTCGCTACCCTTCCCCCTGCGTTCACGTTGTGTTGTCGCTTTAGGGCGACCGACGACGGGAGGGGGAAGCTAAAACGAGCCGCAACGCCGGAAGGGGGCTTCCCTTCCTAGGGCACGCGCTAAACCCTTAAATTACAACGGTTTATCTTAATGTTTGTTATGTTCGGTTATCCTACGAACCGCAAAACAAGAAAGCGCTAAACTTACGCGCAGGGCACGCGCTAAACCCTTGTTTTACAAGGATTTATTTTAGTGTTTCTTATGTTCGGTTACGTGTTTAGTGTTAAATAACGTTATTATTTCATTTAGCCAATATGCTATTTTTAATGGGATTTTGGTAATCACACTCCAATAAATTAGCGCTGTTTATACTTATTCGGAAGCGCTCTTCCCTTGCCTCGTCGACGTCAGTTAATAGTCGAACGCTTTTTTAAAAGAAACTACCAGGTAGAAAAAACGCTTGAAGAATACGAACTTCGTCAAATGTCCATGAACGACGTATGGTTCAATTCCGAAGGGGCGCATAAGAACTTACGATCGCCATTTGGATCGTGCGCTCGCGCATGATCCAAATGGGCTTCGTTGAATTCTTACCTAGCTCGCCTTAATCGGCGAACTGGACTCAAAACTAAATTGGACTTTTGTTAAAAGAGTTTATCTTTCGGGATTACCAAAGGTCGGGGCCCTAGCGTCGCCAATCGGAATTTTCGAGTGTCACTATTTTCGGCGTAATACGATTCAATCGCCTCACATGTCAGGGATTCGATCTTTCCGGATAATTCGTCCAGTTGTTGAATCTTTCGGAAATCAAGCCAATCTCCAATTATTGCGCCGACTCTTCTCGACGCCGATTCTCGTTGCATAATTAGCGAACTCTTCAGTCTAATTTTGACTCGTTCCAGTTCGCTTTGGGAAATTGGGTCTGTTCCCAAACGCTCGATTTCTGCGAGAATAACGTCTAAGGACTCTTGGGCGCGTTCAACTGTCGTTCCACAGCTGCATACGACATACCCGATATCTTCAATCGAGTAATGAGAAGCGTCAACGGAGTAGCATAACCCGCGTTTTTCTCGAACTTCTGTAAAAAGCCTTGAACTCATTCCGCCGCTCAAAACCTTAATGCCCCCGAGAGAACGAAGATAGTCGGGCATTCTCGAAGATATATCGCGATAGCCAAGTTTAATAGTTGCTTGCGCATTATTGCTTGGAATATGGACGGTCGATTGTTTGTTTTCTTCAAGTTGAGCGCGGCGAGCGTCTTTTACATTCCAATCCCCAAATAGTTGATCGACCTTATCGCGTAATTTTTCCCAGGGAACGCGGCCCGCGACGCCAATTACTGTTCCGTTGGGACGATAGACAGCTTGATGGAATCGACGAAGATCGTCGACGGTCATCTTTTCAATCGATTCAACCGTTCCAATTGTTCTGCGACCTAACGGGTTAGGGAGAAAAATATCATAGAAAGCGCGATTTGTTTTATTGTCAGGATTGTCGTTTTCCGCTGTAATTTCCTGAATGCAAATCTGTTTGCAAACGGCTAATTCATCTTCAATAAGTTGCGGTTTGCAAACTTGTAACGCCAAAAGTTCCAACGTGCGTTCCCAGTTGTCGCACAAGCCTCGCGCTCCAAAATGCGAATATATTTTTGCGGTAACCTCAGAAGAACGAACTCCAATATTTTCAAATTCTTCTAAAAAAGATCGATTGTCATATTCGCCGGCTCCTCGGTTAGTCATTTCGCACGTCATTGCGGCAAGACCAGCTAATTCCGAAGGTTCCCATATAACTCCGCAAGGAACGCTTATTCCAATGGCAAAAGACTCGCTCCAGTTCATTTCTTCGTACAGAAGGACGAGACCGTTCTCAAATTGATAAATGCGATTCTTTTCATCCATTGCTATCGCCTTTCACTTGTTCCCGATGAAATGAAGATTTGTCCCATGAGGCTTATCTTAAGACCAAACGGACCGTTCCGCAAGTTCATTATACGAAAATCGCAGTTGACGAGTTCATTATTTTGAAGAATTGGACTCAATAAAAGATTCTCTATACAGACACCGTATCAGCCGAAATCCTAAAGAATCATATAAACGCACTGCCGCGGCGTTTTCTGCGGTTGCTTCAAGCAAGACGCGCCTAAAGCCGTTTGTTTTAAAAGCGTCAAGAGCTTTTAAAACCAACGATCGGCCCAGTCCCATACGGCGGACTGTTGGGAGAACTGATACGTTTTGTATTTCTCCAACTCCTTTGTTTTTTTGAACGCATTGAATCGCCGCGCAGAATTCGAACGAATTGTTGTCTTCCGCAGACGAAAAACGACCGATTAACCATGTCGCGTCGGTTGCAAAAGATTTCGCCGACGACGTTGCGGAGACAAGGTGTTCACAAGCCTGGTACTGTCTATAGGTTGGAAAAATACGCCCGTCAACGTCGTTACTAAAAGCGCCGTGGATGATTTGAGCGTGAGTTTGAACAAGATCAGAACGACTTCCTTGCCATCCCTTCCAAAAGAAACCGTCGGGAATTGTCGGTTTGTCAAAAGGCGTTTGCTCGAGATCAAACGACATGATCAACCTTTTAACATAACGAATTTGAACGTACATGGAAATCAACGCGTGTAAATATTAGCGCCCGACCGGTGAGTCCCGACAGGTAAGGGATTCTCGTCTTTTAAGCATGAGGACATAACGTCTCGAACGAAATTGAATTCTAACTTTTTTCCCCTTTAAAACAATAACATTGAGATGTAAAAAACGAGAATCGTTTCATTTCTTATTGGAACAGATATTTTGTTTTCCCTGGCAAAAGACGCTGGAAATTTGTCGAAATAAAGAAACGACGCGTATTTGCTACAATTAGTCAATACTCGGAATCAAGACTAAAAAAAGAGCGTATGCCAGAAAAAGCCGCGTCGTCTTTCCAGCGCGTGTTATTCAAACTTGCGATGGAGAGACGACGCGGCGACTACGTGTTATAGAGCGTGGGTAGAAGAAGACAAACGGAGCAAAAGCTATTATGTCTTTACTTTTCCAATATCAACGCGCAAGGCTTGTCCGTCGTCGTTAGTTCAGGAATAGTGACGAGACCGTTTTTGTCAGCTTGTACTACTCCGGATTTGGTCCCAAAACGCCATTTAATCTCTTCGTTCGGCTGGATTTTGAAAAGCTGCAGTCGACGAATCGAAACGTCGGCTATCGATACTGTTGGAATATTGAAAATCTTCGATTGCAGCTCTTCGGCGGTTGCAAGGCGAAGTTCCATTTCGAATTTATCGGGAGAATCCGTTTTGTTTTTCCAGCGAAAATACGCCCCGCGTTGCCCTGCCGGTGCGTTTTCAAGTTTGTCTGGCCATGGGATATCTGAATCTGTCGACGCGTTTGTGAAGACCGGATAGGCCTCGTCCTTGCGTATGGAAGTCCAATCAAAAGTTTTGAACAGATCGTTGTATTGAGCGACTTTTTCGTCGTTATTTTCGTGTCCGTAGTTCCCCCAGTAAGCAATGTAGGAGTATTTACGCGTCTCAACGCCCTTGAAAAGGACTTCATGGTAAACAGACCAGGAGTCGTTGGGCGCGGAGTAATCAAGGCAGATCGGAGGATCAGCTATTCCTACGGGCGCGTCTTCCTCCCCAAGTTGCAACCGATCGTAAGCCTGCCAGACGCCTGCTGGAACATTTGCTTTGATTGCCGCAAAAATGTGTCCGTTGCGTAGTCCCAAACCCAACGTGCCGCTTCCGCCCATGGAATTGCCGCACAAATAAACGCGATTGGAGTCTATTTTAAAAGTGTCAATTGCCCACGCTATTTCGTCAAAGACGCGTTTTTCAACAGGTTGATACTCGGAGGTTGCTTTTTCTGCGTTTTCGTTGTTGATTTCGGATTCGTCGGCGCGTCTGCCGCCCCACCACCAATCGACGTCCTTGTTGGCGTAGCAATCGACGAAAAGACCGTAAAAGTCGTCTGGAACCGTATAGATATCATGATTGCCGACAGCGGACGTACAATCGAGCGCGGTTTTGGCCGAATGACCGGCAGAGTGCAAGACGACGTATAAGGGACGATTTTCAGCAGGTCCCTTTTTAGGAAAAACGACGTAAAAGGTATCTTTTTGTTCCGGGTTCTTCGCTCCCCAGCGAGGAAGCGAACCGTGTTCGAACAATTCCGTTTGGCGTTCGTTAAAAACAGAAGCCTCAATTAGTTTGGGGGTAATACGTTCTTCTGAACGTCGATTCCTTACCCCTTCGATTCGGCGACAGTACCTTGCGAAAATTTCGTCTCGCGGAACGAGATTGAAACCTTCATAACGACCGTGAAATACTCGAATTTCAACGGCCTTCGGCGCCTTGATTAATTCAGAAACGCCATCCAATACGGAGATAAATTTTTCATCGTTGGGAATGAAATCTACCGCAAATTCCAATAAGTCGGCGGCTGCCAAGAATACGTCCGGTTCCTTAACGTATGTCTCCAACGGCGGCAATTTGTCAAGCGACGCGCGGCAGTACGGCGCGAACCAACGATCGAAATCCGCCAAAAACGCGTCAAATCTCGCTCGGTAAGAAGCTTTCCAAATAACGTCTTTTGTCAAATCGTCAAAAGATTGTTCAATTTTGTCGATCTCTTCGAGCGCCTTTCTACGAAGCGCGACAATTTTATCCGGCTCATAATCGGTAAAGTAGTATTTCTTAATCAGCGTTCCGCCATGATTTTCATCAAAAATAGCTTCTCCGATGCTAAAACGGCTCATCCCGACGGCCGCGACAAATTCGTCCCAGTCGTTTTGTCCGACGTCGTCCGGTTTCGAGTCAAAGACTGGCCATTTAGCTAACGATAATTTGATAAGATCGCGCCCGCATGTTTTCTTTTGAGCGTACCACGATCGTTGAACGTCTTCCGGAGCGTCTTGCGGAAATTCAGGACGTACAAAACGCTCGGCAAACGCTTCGAAATCATTGCAGTAATCAGGTTGCGTTTCAACCGACGAACCTTCCTCGGCGGTTTTTAACGCCGAAATTGAAAGGGCGTCAAAGCTGTTTCCTATAGAGGAAGCACAGAGAAAAACCAGCGCAAACGTACATTGATAAAAAAGCTTGGAATATAAGGTCGATTTCACGACGATGCTCCTCGATTAGTAATCAAATCGCGGGACGACCATAAAGATCAACTTCCCTGCTCTACTGTTCAAACGGATTATCCGCGAGTTTGTTAGAAAAACGTCTCGATTTCGAAAACGCTCGTTTCCCCTTTTTTCCATGGAACAACGAGCGTTTTTAATTAATACTCACTTGATCTTTTGATATCGAATGATTGCGGCTTTTGGCGCCGAATCAATTTCAATGAGAATTCCTTTTTCAGTAAGTTCCTTGCCGGAAAATTCAGAAGTTTTGCCGGAATCGACGTCCTTTAATCGATAAGTCGCCGATTGGTCAAGACCGCGTAGTGGAAAACGCCCCGCTATCATTTTAGAGTCAGGACGACGGAACATCTGAACGACGCCCTCTCCTTTCTCTTCATCGTTAAATTGCCATCCGATCCAAACGTCCTGATCAAGAGAGACCGACGTGAGAGGATAGTAATCCGCGCCAAAATAAGAGGCCAATGATTCGCGCCAAATATTCAGGTTTTTGCGGACGACGTCCCAGTCGGCCTCGTCGTCGCGAACGTCGTAGCAGAAATTAAAATACGGGACAAACAAGGAACGAATCTCATAGTCGTGGAAAGCGCGCGTTCCAGAACCAAAGAACGGTATCCACAAAGCAATGCCGTAAGTATGAGTTTGTTGACCCACCGGTTCGAGAAGGTAGTCGCTTCTTAGAAGCGGGACGGCGCGTCGCATCGTTTCTAAATCGTTTCTTCGTCCCCCCGAGGCGCATGAATCAATACGCAAACCGGGATTGCGTTCCAGTAAAGCGTCCCAATACGCAAGATAGCCTTCAACGTATCTGATTTCGGAAATACCCTGTCGATCTGGTTCGTCTGCGGCGCGCCAAAAACTAAGCGGATCAATGTTGTAATCTTGACGATAGAAATCAATTCCCTCTTTTTTCAGGAGTTCGTCGACATGGTTGGTAAGCCATTCTCTCGCCTCTTTGTTCCCTAAATTAAGCAAACCTCCGTTTGAACCGCCAAAAATCCATTCTGGATGATTATTAGTTAACCACGTGTCGCCGGCGACTCGTTCTGGTTCGAACCAAACGATTGTTTGCACTCCGCGTTCCCGTCCGAAGTCAGTAATGGGACGAAAACCGCCGGGAAAACGAGTTTGATCAACTTCCCAAGTTCCTGTTTTTCCCCAGTTTCCTTCGCAAGGATACCAACCGGCGTCCATCCACCAATAGTCCAATTGAACGCCGCGTTTAAGGTAATCTGCGATGAATTCTTTTTGAGTCGCCGTCGTCGCTTGGGTCATTTCGGCAAAAAAGTGAGAGCTACATGCGGCAAGATGTGTTTCAATAACTTTTCCCTTCTTGTTGTCCGGATTGTCTTTATCTGGAACGCGCGGCACGTTATAGTCGATCATCCAGCGTCGCCAAACGTTTTGAGCGTCAAACCATGATTCACGAAACCAAGGCGCAACAACCGCTATGGGCGAACGCGCCTCTTCGCCGGGATGCAATTTGAAGTGAGTTAACTCTTGTCCGGCAGTAACGTGCGTTTCCAGTTCTCCCTGTCGTTCAAAACTGGCCGACCATTGCCCGGACCAACCCAAAACGATGATCCAACCTTTTTGATAAGACTCTAAATTGAAGTATGGGAGATGAGAATTAGTCGGCCGTCCTCCAGAAGTAGCGACGTCAAATTTTTGACCTGGATCCATTTGTTTGACGAGCGGCATATAATCGTCAACGCGGCAGGGACTTCCAATAGAATAGTGCAATTTAAACTCATGTTGTTCGTTCCATCGCAGAGCGTCGCCGCATTCCGGATCCCACCCGCTAAATCCTCGTCGTTCAAAGAAATCTCGACCGAAAATAGCGTCGATGGGCATGATGTTTTCAATAATAGGCGTGTCGGCGTCTTGAGAGAGATTCTTGAAATTTAACGTCCATTCGACGAATGGGTATTCGACGTAATCTATGACGTTACAAACAACTTGAAGACGTCCGTTGGGTTCGGTAAACGTTAGCGTTCTTGTTTCTTTTCCATCAACGCTCTCCGATTTTTCACGCGTAACGTTCCAGTTTTTCAAGAACGACCTGGAAGACTGTCCGTCATAGACGAAAGAAAAAGGGAAGTCGACTTCAAGAATGCGATCATAAGTCTCCGTGCTGACTAATTCAAGATCGCTCAAAAAGAGAATTTCGCCGTCTTCGAGTTCGACGCGCGCGTCCGCCCAATCCGACTGATCGCAAGAAATGCCGTCGCCTCCGTCGTCGATGAGAAGGGAGAAGTCGCTCGCCCCGCCCAGATCGACGTCGGCGACGATTCCTTTCTCCGCGCCGCGCATGACGTTTGTTTTAAACGCTTCGACTCCATTCACGTTTAAATGAAACCGAACGGAACCGCTTCCTCCGCTGGTTTGCGCGGCGTTTGTGTCAATTCCAACGACTCCAAGGAAACGTTTGGCCGGTTTGGGAAGGAAGACGTTGATATGACTTGGCGCGTGACAATATAAGCCGCGATCATATTGCTGACCGGCGATTTGCAACTTTTTGCCGCCTCTGTTGTCAAGAAAAACAGGATCGTTATTTTGAATGACTTCCAAACAAGATTTTGGTCGAACGATTTCTTCGGCGGTTCCGTCGAATTTAGCCGCGATCCAACGACTCTTCAATGCGGCTTCTTTGTCGTTTTTCGTTTCAAAAGCGTTTGCTAAAGAGCCTCCAAAAGCGATGCCAAAGACGACTCCTATCAGAATAACCAGTGATTTCTTAAAAATTGACATATTAACACTTCTGTGAATTTTTCAATAGCGTTTCTTTTTTGATTTGGGCGACTCCGAATCGCGCGCGTTGCTGTTTAACAAACGACGACCGATATTCGGCCATCCGCTCAACGGAATGAAATCTAACGTCGAAGTATACTGTCGAACTCCCCTTTTTCAAGCGAAACAAAAGTCCCGTCGTTCAAGAGGAAGACTTCGTCAAATTGAGAACGTTCGCCCTCCTCTATTCAAAACGCTTGCTTTCTAAAACGTTTGAATCTTCGTTTTACAGGAGTAGACGGTTACGACTGAGAGTCCGTCGCCTGACGTATCGCTTTTGCAAGTTGATCGGGACAGGAAGTCGGTTTCCCACCGCAGGAAATTCCCTTTAGTCTTTTCTCAACTTCTTCTGCTTTCATCCCTTCAACTAACCGAGCGATTCCTCGTAAATTTCCT
>JAFZNK010000137.1 GCA_017550965.1 Thermoguttaceae bacterium | reverse complement strand
GCCTTAAAACGTTGAGATCGCACCGACGACCAACAACAAAAAGACCGCGAAGCGTTAACGCGCTCCGCGGTTTTTTTGTATGTTTCTTATGACCGAATCGAGCCGTTCGCCGCGCTTTTAACGCGCGTCGACGGCTTTTCGTATTCTCAGGATCGTTTTGAGCAGTTCCGGAACCTGGTCGATCGGGATCATATTGGGCCCGTCGCTCGGCGATTGTTCCGGATCGAAATGCGTTTCCAGGAACAAGGCGTCGATTCCGACCGCCGCCGCGGCGCGCGCGAGCGGCGCGACAAATTCGCGTTTGCCCCCGGAAACGCCGTTCCCGGCGCTCGGCTGCTGGACGCTGTGCGTCGCGTCGAAGACGACCGGAACGCCAAAACTTCGCATAATCACGAGCGACCGAAAATCGTTGACCAGGTTTCCGTACCCGAAAAACGTTCCTCTCTCTCCCAACAGCACGTCGGAACAGCCGAACGCGAGAAGTTTTTCGACGACGCGCCCCATGTCCTGCGGGGCCATGAACTGTCCTTTTTTCACGTGAACGGGCTTGCCGGTCTTCGCGGCCGCCGCGAGCAGGTCGGTTTGTCGGGCCAAAAACGCCGGGATTTGGATCAGGTCGACGACTTGCGCGACTCGCTCGGCCTGGATTGTTTCGTGGACGTCGGTGGTGACGGGCAAGCCCGTCTTTTCGCGTATTTCCGCGAGCAATTCGAGCCCCGCGTCGATTCCCGGCCCGCGCCAGGAACTCGCGCTGGTGCGGTTCGCTTTGTCGAACGAGCCTTTGAAGACAAGTTGGACGCGATAATCTTCTTTGGCGAGCTCTTCGACGATTCTTTTGAGTTCGAGCGCGATATCCGGCGACGTTTCGCTTTGGAGCACGCACGGTCCGGCGATAAGGAGCAGGTCTTTTCCTTCGCCGCATTGGCACGCGCCGACGGAGACGGGATTATTAGGACGCATTTTTTATCTTTTGCCTTGTTTTTGCTGTCGAGAGGAGCGTTAACGCAACGCGCGGGTCGATAATAGTCAATAAGACCGGAAATTTCAAGATCTATTCCGTTTCGCTCCGCGCGCCGCGACATTGACGCGCGCGCGCTTCGCGATACAATTGAACCCGCGCGGTCGCGCTTTCGTTCCGTTTTTCGAACGACGCCCGCGTCTGGTTGAGTCTATGAAGGCGCCGAAAATAATGAACAACATCAATCGAACAAAGCCCCGATTTTTCGGGGTCGTCGCGACGTTTGCGCTTGTTTTGCCGATATTGGCGAACGTTTCGTGCAATCGTCGGGACGCCGATTCCCAAACCGTCGACTCCGTCGTTTCCGCGACGGTTCCCAGGCCCGTCCAGGCTTACGTCATCCCCGACGGCTCCAATATGGAAACGCGAACGTTTCCCGTCTTTGTCAAAGGGGGAGAAACGGCGAAACTGTCGTTTCGAATTCCCGGCCGACTCGTTGAATTCAACGCCGCAGTCGGCGTTCGGTTCAACAAAGGAGACGTCGTCGCCGCGTTAGATCCTCGCGACTATCAACTTGCCGTCGATCGCGCGACCAAAGCGATCCAGGAGGCGAAGGCGGGGCTAAGCGCGATGGAGACCGGCGCCCGATCCGAAGACAAAGCGACGCTCGAAGCCGCGCTCGAAGCGGCGAAAACGCAGCTCGAAACCGCCAAACGCCAGCTGGAGCGCATGGACAGCCTTTACAAAGACGGCGTCGCTTCGGAAGTTCAATACGATCTTGCCAAGACGGCTTACGACGGCGCCGTCGCCGCGGAACTTGCCGCCGAAAAGAATCTCGAAAAGGCGAACAAAGGCTCGCGCGACGAGGAAATCGAAATGGTCAAGGCGAAGATCGCGGGGCTGGAAGTCGATCTTGAACTTGCGCAAAACAAACTCTCCGACACGCGCCTCACGGCTCCTTTTTCCGGCGTGGTCTCCGAAAAATTCTTTGACAATCACGAAACGATTCTTCCCGGCGTTTCGCTCCTGACTCTCGTCGACGACGCGTCTTTTGAAGGCGAGTTGAGCGTTTCCGAAGAGTTCGTGGCGCGTCAGGGAGACGTCGAGTCGATCGAATGCACGTTCGACGCGCTGCCCGACAAAGTCTTCAACGCGTCGGTCAAACAAACGTCGTCGTCCGTTCAAAAAGGGAACCGTTCGTATTTGGCGACGCTCACGATCGACGCGCAGCCTGAAGACGGCCTGCTCATCGGAATGGTCGGCGTTGCGAAAATGCGTCTGCGCGACGCGAACAACTTCGTGATGATTCCCGCCTCGGCGCTGATCGCCGACCCGGCCCAACTTCAGCATGAAGAGACGGGAACTTATTCGCTCGACTCGTCGGTCTGGACGATCGACCCCGCGACGGAAACGGTCGTTCGCCGCGACGTGAAAGTCGGCGTTTTCGTCAACGATCAAGCTCAAATTCTGGAAGGCCTCTCCGGGGGCGAACAGATCGTGTCCGCAGGAGCGCGTTTCCTGACGGACGGCCAAAAAGTTCAGCTCGTCGCCGAATAGTTTTCGCGACGGCTTCCCGTAATTTGGACTTGAAATTAAAAACGTTGACATATGAGAAACGAGTAGAGCTATGTTGCCTCATTATGCGATTAATCATCGCGTCGTCGTGAGTTTTTGCGTCTTTTTGATCGTCGTGGGCGGCGTGTGGTCTTACCTTACGCTCGGACGGTTGGAAGACCCTGAATTTGCCGTAAAGACGGCGGCGGTCGTCACGCTGTGTCCGGGCGCGTCCGCGGACGAAATCGAAGAGCGCGTCACCAACGTCGTCGAACGCGCCGCTCAACAAATTAAAAACCTCGATCGCGTTCGTTCGATCTCCAAGCCGGGCATGTCTTTAGTGTTCGTCGATCTTAAGGAAACGACGACCAAAGAACAGATGCCGGAAATCTGGCAAGAGCTTCGCAATAAGATGGCTCTTACCAAAGCGCAACTTCCCTTCGAAGCGCTTCCTCCTATTGTAAACGACGACTTCGGCGACGTTTACGGCTGCGTCTTCGCGCTTACGGCGGAAGGGTTTACCGACGCCGAACTCATCGACCGCGCGCGCGAGTTGCAAAAAGAGCTGCTGCTCGTCGATCAGGTGCGCCGCGTCGAGCTTTGGGGACTGCCCGACGAACGAATCGAAGTGGAAATTTCCCGCGCGCGTATGGCCGAGCTTAACGTTAAGCCAATCCAGATTTTACTCGCGCTTCAAACGCAGAATCTGACGTCCGATTCCGGAACGTTGAAAATCGACGGTTCGAAAATTCGCGTTTCTCCGACGGGCAAATTCGAGTCGCTCGAGGAAATTGAAAATCTGCTGATTCCCGACGGCGTGGAAGCGGCTCTTGCGAGCGTTTCGACCGAATACGCGCGCGACACGCTCCTTGAAGGACTTGCGTCGCGTCTTGACGAAATCCACGGCGAGGGAACGCGACAAATTCGCCTGAAAGACGTCGCCAACATTCGCCGCGTTACCAACGACGAGCCGACGCAAATGATGCGAATCAACGGCGTTCGCGCGGTCGGGCTCGCGCTGTCGCCCATTCCCAACGGGAACGTGTTGAAGATGGGCGAAGACGTGCGCGCGACGATCGATCGCGCTCTGGCAAACTTTCCGATCGGGTTTGAAATCACCGACGTGAGCTATCAGCCCGACAGCGTCAACGTCTCGATTCACGCGTTTACGAAAAACCTGTACGAAGCGATCGTTATCGTTACGATCGTCGTCATGTTGGCGATGGGCTGGAAGAGCGGAATCCTCATCACGAGCAGTTTGCTCCTCGTCATTCTCGGCACGTTCTGCGTCCTGAAGGGATTGGGCGTCGACTTGCAGCGCACGTCGCTCGGCGCGCTGATCGTCGCGCTTGGAATCCTGGTCGACGACGCGGTCGTCGTCGGCGACCTGATTTTGGTGCGCATGCAGCGCGGCATGGAGCGCAAAGAGGCGTGCGTCGACGGAACGCGCCGCGCCGCGTGGCAGCTCCTTGGCGCGACGATCGTCGGCGCGCTCGCGTTCTGGCCGATTTATCTCTCGCCAAATATGACGGGCGAATACGCCGGCTCTCTTTTCGTCGTCGTCGGGTCGTCGCTGATCATCAGCTGGTTCGTCGCGATGCTTCAGACGCCGGTCGTCTACTATCTGTTTGTGAAAGTCAAGCCGAATAAGGACGATAAAGACCCGCACAGCGGCCCCGTCTATCGCTTTTACCGCAGCACGCTGGAATTGGCTCTGCATAGTCGAACGCTGACGCTTATCGTTTTGGGTTGCGCGCTTTACGCGTCCGTTCTGGGTTTTCAGCGAATACCTCAGATCTTCTTCCCGCGCGCGCAGCGCACGCAGTTCATGATCGATTTCTGGGAGCCGGAAGGCACGTCGATTAAGAAGGTCGCGGCGGATCTTCGCAAAGTGGAAGATTATCTTGTCGCGCAGGAAGGCGTGAAGAACGTTGCGAGTTTCATCGGCGCGGGGCCTCCGCGATTCTACCTGCCTTACGAGCCGGAAGTCGTCAATTCCAGCTACGCGCAGCTGGTGGTCAACGTCGATTCGCTCGACCGCATTTCCGAATTGATCGATCCCGTCGAAGAATGGCTCGTCGCGAACTGTCCCGAAGCGGACGTCCGCGCTCAGCGATTCGCCATGGGCCCGACGACGAAATCGGAGGTTGAAGCGCGATTCAGCGGACCGGATCCTCAGGTTCTTCGCCGACTTGCCGACGAGGCGAAAGAACTGTTGCGGCAGGAGCCGGACGCGAAATTTGTTCGCGACGACTGGCGTCAGATGATCCCGACGTGGGCGCCCGACTACTCGCAGCCTAAAGGCCGCCAGGCGCTCGTTTCGCGCAGTCAGGCGCTCTTCGCGTTGCGGTGGGCCACGCGCGGGATACCGTGCGGCTCGTTCGCCGACGGCGAAGAGAATCTCCCGATTATTTTGCGCGCCGCCGAGGAGGACAGGAACAATTCGGAAGTGCTTAAAAACCTGCCCGTCTGGGGAGTGGGGCTTAAGAGCGTGCCGTTGTCGCAGGTGTCCGACGCGGTCGGTCTGCGCTGGGAAAACGGCGTCATCGCGCGACGCAATCGTATTCGCACGATCACCGTCGGCGTCGATCCGATTCGCGGCAACTGGTCGGACCTTCTCGCCCGCGTCAAGCCGACGCTCGAGAGCATCGAACTTCCTCCCGATTATAAACTCGAATGGGGCGGTCAGTACGAGCGTTCGAACGACGCGACTTCCGCGCTTGCCGCGCAGATCCCGATCGCGTTGGTGCTGATGGCGATTATCGTCGTGGCGCTCTTTAACGGCTTGCGTCAGATGTTCATCATCATTATGACGTTCCCGTTGGCGGCGATTGGCATCACCGTCGGCATGATCCTGTTGGACAAGCCGTTTGGGTTCATGGCGCTCGTTGGCGCGATGAGTTTGCTCGGCATGATGGTGCGCAACGGCGTCGTGCTCATGGACCAGATCGACGAAGAACTTAAAAAAGGCGACGCGCCCTACAACGCGATCGTCGACGCGTCGGTCGAGAGAATGCGGCCCGTGTCCGTCGCCGCGCTGACGGTCATCGTCGGCATGATCCCGTTGCTGCAGGATCCGCTCTTCGACTCGATGGCGACGGCGATTATGTTCGGGCTGATCTTCGCCACGGCGCTCACGTTGTACGTCGTGCCGATCTTCTACTCGATCCTGTTCCGTATTAAACCGCCGAAAAAAAGTAAGAAGGCGTGATTTTTAACGAGTTGGCGTCGACTTCGTCTTGTTGCGGGGTCGACGCTTTTTTTACGATAGGGTTTTCAATGCGTCGTTTTTTACTTGCTTTATTTCTGGCTTTAGCGGCCTCGACTTGCGTAGCCGCCGATTTTCCAAGCGTAACTTTTGAAAAGGACGGCAAGACGTTTCAAATAACCGCCGGCGAGGAGCGCGTGATCGTGCGCGGAATCAGGCCGGAAGAGGGAATTTGGGGCCCGTATCAGTTTCCGCGACCGTACAAGCTCGAGGATCGATACGTCGTCGGCGTCCATATTACCGACGACGACATTTCTTCTTACGGGGCGAAGAACCGCTGGTTCGAGAGCCGCGACAACGGCGCGACGTGGCAGGAGGTCGACGAGAGCGTTCGTTACGAATGCGGCGTTCCGCTCGCCAACGGCGACAAGCTGCTTCTTCCGATGGAAAACGGAATCGACGTTTCCGACATGCTCGTTCGTTCTTTTGAACGCAAACTTCCGACGTACGACTTTTCGAAAAAATCGGAGCCGGGAACGTTTCCCATCGCCGACGGCATGACCTTCTGGATGGGCGGCACGACGATCTACGCGTACAACGCCGATCGACTGCCCGCGCCGTTCGATCAGAAAGTTTGGCACGGTAAACTGTTGCGCAAGGGGGAGAAAGAAGCGGTCGACGTCGACGTTCCGGTCGACTGGCCCTACCTGACGCGCGTCGTTCACGTTCACGGTTCGCACAAAGTGTTGAAAGCGATCTCTCCGCGCGGAAATTTGCGTCGCGGAGCGGACGGCGCGCTGTGGATCACCGCGTTTTCCGGAGAAGGGCACATTGATCCGTCCAACGGCCAGTATTCTCCTTATTATTCCGCCGAACTCTTCCGTTCCGGGGACGAAGGCAAGTCGTTCCAACGCGTCGCGCATATGGAATATCCCGCCGACGGTCAATATTATCCTTATGCGAGCGGCGGATTTAGCGACAGCGACGTCGAATTCATGCCCGACGGCTCGATGGTCTGGTTCTTCCGCTCGAACTGGTACGGCACGACCGGACAGGAATGGTCGCCTATGTATTCCTCGCGTTCGACCGACATGGGCAAGACGTGGTCGAAGCCGACGCGATTCGCGCCGGTGGGCACGCTGCCGCGTTTGTGCCGTCTGAACTCGGGTTTTGTCCTCGTTTGCTACGCGCGGCCCGGCATGTTCGTTCAGGTCTGCAAAGACGATTCCGGACTCGAATGGAGCGAGCCGCTTGAACTCATGACGCCCGGCGACCGAAGCGCGCTGGCGAACAAAGTCGCGGAATCGCCGAACTTTTTCGACTGGGTCGGCGCGTGCAACAATCCGGAAATACTGCCTCTGGACGACAATAGCGCGCTGTTCTTTTACAGCGATTTCTATTATCCCGACGAGGACGGCGTCAAGCGTAAGACGATTCTCTGTCGAACGTTGACGATTACGGAAGTTGAGAAGTAACAGTTTTTCCCCGTTTCTTTTTTGACGTCGCGACAACGACGCTCGCATGGAAAGAGACTCTTAAACCCGGAAAGTTCGACAAGATGAAGAGACTTCGAGCGTTGCCGTTGATTTTACTGGCGTTTTGCTTTTTTACGCAAAACTCGGACGCGCAGGACGATAAGAGCGCCGAAGACGCTCCCTCTTATCGGGTCGAAGACGGCTGGATTATCGGCCGTAATTTGCCGAGGTATAACAATCGCCCCGTGTACCTGCGCGAGTCCCGAGCCTTTGTCCTGACCGGCGACAGGCCGATCGCGCGCATGGCGATGGATTCGCGTTTGTACGGGACGATTTGTTTTACTTTTCAGCGTCAAGATAAGAAAACGCCGTTAGATAAGTTCTCGGAAATCAAGTCTTGCTATCAGGCGGGCAAAATGAAATGGGAACTGGAAGACTCGTCCGTTCCCGACCTGCGCGTTTCTTTGTTTCTTCTCCCGTCAGGTTCGGACGGGTTCGTCGTCAATCTTTGCGTTAGCGGAATGAACGAGGGCGACTTTGTCGAATGGAATTACGGGGGGCCGAAAGACGTTAATGGGAACGCCGACTGGACTTACGACGCGCTGGGACTCTCCGAGATTTTGACGTGGGGCGTGGACGACGATTTTACGCCGTTGCGACAGGGACGTTTTGAAAAAGACGGCACTTACGTCTTGACCGCTAAAATGAATCCGCAGGGTGAACTTACCGTTGCTACGGGAGACGAAAACGACCTCGCCGAGGCGGTCGAAGCGGATCGACAGTTCCAGGATCGACTTGGAATACAGACGCCGTGTCCCGAGCTTGACGCCATGGCGCGCGCGTCGCTCAACGCGGTCGACAGAACGTGGCGCGCGCCGGTGTTTGTTCACGGGGGAATGCAATGGAACAATCCTTTCCCCGGCTGGCGAACCGTTTTTGGGGGCGTTATGTACGGTTGGCACGACCGCGTTCTCGAAGAGGCGAAATATTATATCGACTCCCAGGTCAAAACGTCCGACAAAGTTTCTTTTGACTCCGATCCCGATTATCTCTATACGAAGGCGGCGCCGAACTCCAGGTTTTACGGCGTCGGCAGAATCGAGAGGGATCAGGCGTTCTACGACATGCAGACGCAGTTCTTCGACCAGTTGATCGAAGAGTATCGGTGGACGAACGATCCGCAATTGACGGCGATATTGCGCGACGCTCTGGAACTGCATATCCGGTGGATGACCGAATGTTTCGACCCCGACGGCGACGGACTCTTTGAGAGCTATATCAACGTGTGGCCGACCGATTCGGTATGGTATAACGGAGGAGGAACCGCCGAGGAGACCTCTTACGCTTATCGCGCTCACGCGGCGGCGCTCGACATGGCGGCGGCCGCAAGCGACGAGGCGGGCGTCGAGCGTCATCGTCGGGAAATGGAGAAGATCAAGAGCGCTTTTCAAAACATCTTGTGGATTAAAGACAAAGGATATCCCGGATCGTATGTCGAACAGGGCGGTTACCGTCGAGTTCATCAGAATCCCTGGCTTTACAGTATCTTTCTTCCGATAGACGCGGGGCTTACGGACGAGTTGCAGACTTTGGAGGCGCTCTATTATCCCGAATGGGCTTTGCAAAACGACGCGATCGGCGACGACGGACGCATGATATGGACGTCCAACTGGGTCCCCGGAACGTGGTCGGCGAGAGAAAGGTGGCCCGGCGATAACTACCACCTGGCGCAAATGTGTTTTCAGTCGGGACTTTCCGATCAGGGCTGGGAGCTCATGAAAGGCGCGTTCACGCATACGGGCTTTTACCGCGAAGTTCCCGGCAATTTGGGGGATCGACAGGGCGGAACCGACTTTGGCGATTGCGTCCATCCGTTCGCCAGATGCCTTGTGGAAGGTTTGTTCGGATACCGTCCCAATTATCCGAAGCAGGAAGCGCTGATTGCTCCCTCTTTTCCAAGAGTCTGGAAGAACGCGCGTTTGGAACTTCCCGACTATCAAATCGACTACCGAAACGACGGACAAAAACTGACCTGCCTGGTAGGTCTTGCCAGGCCGACGAATATCAAGCTCCGATTGCCCGTCTTCGCTAAAAAAATCAGGCGCGTTTTGGCGGGCGGAAAAGAAGTCGATTACCAGACGCTTCCTTATCCCGGCGGAACGCTCGTTTGCGTCGACGCGGGCGTCAACTGCACCGCGGACGTCGAGATAGACTACGAAGAAGACGACCCGACCGAAGCCGTCGTCTACTTAAAAGCGGAGGCAGGAGAGGAGTTGACGTTGTCTTTTCCCGACGCGTCGGTCGAGCGCGTCGAAGACCCCGAGGGCGTCGCGTCGCAAATTTCCGTCGACGGAGGAGCGGCGCAAATCAAATTTGCCGATTGTTTCGGGCGGCGCTCCCTTTTTGCCGTCGCGAACAAAGGCGGCTTGCCGCAATTGAGGATCTTTCGCGTTCAATTTAAAGAAGACGATTCTCTGTCGACGCAGGAGAGCTTAAGTCAAGACGAAATCAAGGCGTGCGACTGGACTCCCGTCGATATTCGGCAGGTTATGAACGCCGACGTCAGAACGATCTTTCAGCAGAAATACCTTGAACCCCGTCCCAGGACGATTTCCGTACGCATAGGAGTCGACGGTTTTTCTCCGTGGACTTTCCCGTATTGGGGAAGCGGTCCGCCGGAAATTTGTCTCGACGCCGTGGAAACGATGAAAGACGGCGACGTCCTGACCACGCCTCAGGGCGCGCGCTTCATGATGATGGAAGAGTCTCAAAATATCGCGTTCGTCTCGTTATGGAATAATTATCCGGACGAGATAACGATTCCGACGCGCGGAGCGCGCGGAGACGCCGTCGCCTTTTTGATTTGCGGTTCGACGAACATTATGCAATGCCATATCGACAACGCGGTTCTCGAAATATGTTACGGCGACGGCGTTAAAGACGAGATCCGTCTGGTTCCTCCCGTAAACTACTGGAATCTTTGCCCGATCGACGGCCACGCCACCGCGCCGGGTCAGAACAGCCGCGCGTACTATACGTCGGAAACGGATCGGTTCTGTCTCCCCGCCGAATTGCCTCAGACGGCGACGCTGGGGCGGAATTGCGTCGCCATGTTGCTCACGGCGCGTTTAAGGGAGAATCAGCCCGTCGAGCAAGTCGTTTTGCGCTGTATGTCTCAGGAGGTCGTTGTCGGGCTCATGGGAATCTCGATAGGCGAGAAGAAACGATAGACGTTCCCAACGCGCGTCAAACCGACGCGACGTCCGTTGAGGCGTTTTGTTCCGTTTCCTTCGCGTGACGATTCCTCTTTGCCGTTATCGTTTCAACTCGCGGACTGATTGCGGACGGATCGTTCGGCGCATACTCGCAGGGTTTCCGTTTCGTCCGGCGTCACGTGACAGCTTGTATACGGAACCACGTTCTTTCGCAGGAATTCGTCCGACTGTCGCAATAGCTTTTTGGGCTGCAGTTCCGATTCGAGTTCTTCCAGACCGGGATACGCCTCGCCGACGCTCCAGTCGTGTCTGCGGTTGTAAGGACAGGCGTCCTGACAGGCGTCGCAACCGCAAATCCACGTTGCGGACGCTTTATCGTCCATACCGGGAGGAAGCGCCCCTTTTCCGAAGGTGGTCAGAAAAGAAACGCATTCGAGCGGACTCATCGTATACGGTCCTTTGAGCGCGCCGCTCGGACAGCTTTTCTGGCAAAGATTGCATTGCTCCGCGCAGGGTTTAAGATTGGGCGTGTGACGCAACTCGCATTCCCTGTCGATTACGTAGCCGGTAAGTTCGATAAAAGAGCCTTTTTCTGTGTATAGAAAATTGTTCTTCCGGATAATTCCAATTCCGGCCGCTACCGCCGCGTGACGCAAAGGGCCTATGCTCAAATGCCCAAATTGTCCGCCTCCCTCGCAACGGACGCCGCGTTGCGCAAGCCACGTTTCAAATTGTTCGCGACCGTCCGGAAAATCGCGGCGCGTCTCGTTGCCGGGCGAGAGGAAGAAACCTTTGGCGTATCTTCCCTGCAGCGACGCCGGGAACTGATAGCGTCCCAGCCAAAAGGAGCACACGATCGCCGATTTTGCCCAGGGAAAACGTCTTTTGATCCCGGCCAAATCGCCGACCGCTTCGTAGAAGAACGCGCTGGAGGGAACGGCCTTCTTTCGCTCCTGAAAGTATTCCTCGAACCGATCCATGTCGTCTATGGGGATAATTCCGCAATTGTCAAAGCCGCATGAGACGGCCTTGTCGTAGATTTCTTTTGCAAGGACGGAGTCGTTCATTTGAAGTCTCTGTTTTATAGTGTATATACACGATGTGTTTTAAAAAAATTACAGTTCCGTCAGGAGCGCGTTGAGCAGGTCTTCAAGACGTTCCATTCGCTCTTTGCCAAGACGTTTTTCCATTTCTTCCTGCGCCGATCTCCAGCGAACGAAAGCGCGTTCGAGCGCCTCGACGCCCTTGTCGGTGAGCGTCGTCAGCCGGCGTCGACCTGACGAAGGCCGGGTCGTGAGCAAACCGCGCCGCTCCAGCAACGTCAGATTGCGGGAAAGCGTGGTTCGATCCAGCCCCATCAGCTCCGAGAGTTCGGTAACGGACAGGGCCCCGTTCCCGCTAACGTGTCGCAGAATGGAAAACTGCTGTATCGTCACGCCGGAGCCTTCCATATGCCGATCGTATAGAGCGATAACCGCAAGGGTCGCCCGACGCAAATTGAAGCAGTGGCAGTCCCGCGTCAAAGGCTGATCTGATTGTTTCGCGTTGTCGTTCATCTCCGTGATCTCTTTTGGCGTGTATATACACTATAATACGTTTCTACTCTTCCGTCAAGCGGAAAGTCGATTTTTTTGTCCAGGAAAAGTCGGCGGACGCCCTGTCGCCAGATTTCCAACGCGTCAATCGACAAGTTGCGTTCGACGGAGCTCTTGTTTGATTCAAACGTCGCGCGTTCGATCATGGAACGTCCGGAAACAGCTTTTCGAGATCGTCGTACAATCTCGAGCCAAACGCTTCCAGGTCGATCACTTTACCGTCCGCGCCGACGAGAATCGCCGAGGGGCAGGGGAGGCTGTAATAACGGGCGAGACTGACGTAGCGGAGCGAGGCGTCGTTCGCGTTGCAATCGCATACCGTTTTCCAGGGGATCTTTTCTTCTCTTATAAATTCCGCTTCTTTGGCGCTTCCGTTACCGTCGAAATATCCCAGGACTTCCAACCCTGCGTCGTGGTAGCGTTGAAACGTCTCGCTTATTTCACGAAGCCTTTTATTGCATAGAGCGTCGACGGTGTTGTAGTAGAAGATCAGGACGGGCTTGCCTCGATAACTTGCCCAATCGAACGCTTCGAAGTTTTGCGGATCGTTCGGATTGAAATAGGAACCCCTGAATAGAATCTCGTTCCCCGGCAGGTCGTCGCGGCGGTCGACGGCGGCGAGAGAAAACGCGTAATCGCTTGCTTGAGGAGATTCGCTGGACTCAAACTTTTTCAGCGCGTTGCGTCTGAGGTACTCCGCCGCGACAGGACGGTCGAACGCGTTCAGGAATCGCATACAATGGCCGACGTATACGTCGGGATCGTCGACGAGGTTGTTGTTTTGATCGAACGTTTCGTTGACGCATTGATCGAGAGCTTCTTTGAGAGCCTGTTCGTCGTTCTGCTTGACGGCGTTTAGTATTTTCATTTGAAGTATTTCGTTAGTCAGACCATGAACGACTCCCGGATTAGGCGATTCCTTCGCGCGTTCTGCGTCGATTTGAAGTTGCAGTTTCTTTATCTCGTCGTTTCGGTCGGCTTTTCGGCTGGCTTCCGCTTCGCGAACGTTGAGTTCTTCCAGTCGTTCCATAAGAAAGGCGACGCGTCGCGCGTTAGAGGGCTGTTGTTCGCGTTCGTAGTTAATAAGATCTATAACGGCGGCTCGGTCTTTGTTCTCCATAGCGAGATTGACATAGCGCGCGAATAGCTCCGGGACGTTCTGGGAGTTGACCGTCGCGTCGTTTTTGTTTGGCGAAGTCAGTTCCTTGTAGATCTTTTCGAGCGCTTCCAGGCGTTTGGATTCCAGAATCTTGAACCGATCGCCGAATATCGGGTTGCCGTCGTCTAAACGACTTATGTCGACGGCCGCTTCGTTGGCGAGTTTTCCGCGCCTTTCGTAGTAATACGCGGCGTCTTTTCCTTCAGGAACGTCGAAGAGTTCGTTTAACCGTCGACATTCTTCCTCGACGACTTCGGGGCATTTTTCGTGGAGAAATGCTTCGAGTTCAAACTGAAAAGGAAGCTTGTCCGACGTCTGAACGACGACTCCCTGTTCGTCGAACAGAATAGTTTTTGGCGGAGGATAGGATCCATGCAACGTCAAGTACGGCGATTTAGCCAGAAATCCGTAATAGACTCCAAAATCTCGATATTTCTTATCGACCGCCGCCAGCGTTCGTTTTTGGGAAACGGTTTTCCAGAGCGATTCTTTTGATAAAGGCGTTCCTGAACTCGAATTGGCGTCGGCGACGTATCCTATGACGTTGACGCCGTCGCAATTCGCGTACCTTCGCAGAAGATTGTAGCGCTCGTTAAAGTTTTTGTCGTTAAAATCCTTATTGCTGTAGAGGATAATAACGCCCGGTTTGCCAAGGCATTCGTTCCAATCGAACGGAGTTCCGTCGACGCATACTCCTTCGAGCTTAATTTTTGCGCCTTCGAGTTTTCGGTAGCTCCCTATTTGCGCCGCTTCGTCGACGAGCGCCGTTTCGCCGCTGGCAAGATAGCGATCGATCGTTTCGACAAAAAGTTCGTCCGCTTTGACGGGATCGAGTAGTTGAAGGTTGCGTAGATTGTCGACCGGAAATCTGACGTTCCATGTCGTCGGTTGTTTGATCGCCCCGTCGACCGATTGCCGCGTATGTTCAACGGCTCCGTCGACGTCTTTGGCGTCAAGAAGACGTTTCCATACGCGTTCTTCAAGGGCGTCGCGCCACTTGACGAGCATTTGTACGTTTGGATATTTTCTTTCGTTTTCCCGATCGATCGCTTTTTGAAGAATACTTTCGGCTTCCGACTCCTTTTCGACGGCCTTTCTAACGACTTCTAAATTGATCTTGTTATTGTAAATACTAATGATACGGGAGTTTGCGTTCTCTTTTGAAGTCTCTTCGTCGCGCAGCTTGAACAAGACGTCGAGACGATCGTCGTCGTCGTCGAGTCCCTCCAGGGCTTTTCGAACTGTTTCAAGGAGAAGCGCGTACTCTTCAAGAACGATCTTTATCTCGTCGTCGTCTGATTCGTTGAACCATTTTCGGACGTCCCGTTCGAGGGCGACGTATTCCTCCTGTGCGTCGAGCTGATCGAGCGATCGACATAGGGAGTATAACGTCGAGTCAAGCCAATAGCCCGACTTGTTTTCGGCGAATTCGTTTGAAAGCTCGATTAGTTCCCCGACAACCTCTTTAACAGACTCAAGCGTTTTGATAACGAAAGACCGGAGCGCTTCTTTATCCTCTTGCGTCATTTTGAGTTCGACGTCGACGTCCAAATACAGTTGCGAGGCGGTTTCGATTATTTGAGACAGCTTTCCCAACTTTTGTTCGTAATAATCCGGCGAACTTCTGTGCGAAGCGTCATAATTCGCTTCTTCCTTGATTTGTTGGTTCATGCGTTCCGTCAATGTTTTGCGCGCGTCCTGCGCTTCGGAACGACCGACAAACGCAAGACAAAAGACGAAGCCTAATAAGACGATCGCCGACGCCTTGAACGCGAAACGAATTTTTTTGCATGTCATTGTTTGCTCCTTTATCGAGGCGCGTTGCGTTTATTGAACGTCCGGGAACAGCTTTTTGAGTTCGTCGTACAGTCGTCCGCCAAAGTCGCCGATTTTGAAGACGCCGATTACTTTGCCGTCCGCGCCGACGAGGATCGCCGAAGGCGTGGGCAGGTCGTAATATTTGACGAGACTTTCGTAATGAATCGCTTTTTGCTCGCCTCGATTGCTCCAAACCGTTTGCCAGGGGATATTTCTTTTCTTAAACTCTTCGGCAAATTCCCGACGCTTGCGAATTGAGCGATCTAAGGGAGCGTTGCCGCTGGGACTGCCGTCGTAGTATCCGAGGACTACCAGCCGCGCGTTGTTGTGGACGTAGTATTTCCGATAGATTCCGCGAATATATTCAAGCCCGGCGTCGATATTGTTCAAGTCGTAACAGAATATCAGAACAGGTCTTCCGCTGGAACTGACGCTATGCCAGTCGAACGTCGGCGAGTCTGACGAATCGTCCGGGTTGTAATAGGAGCCTCGGAAGATCAATCTTTTCCCCTTTAGAGAGTCGCGTCGATCGACGGCAGTAGGCTTGTTTGCCAGTTGTTTCGCAGGCGTCATTTCGCTTGGCTGAAACTTATTCGGCTCGTCTGTTCCTAAATCGGACGCGTCCTGCGCGCCGGAACATTTTTCGCGAAGAAAGTTTTCGACCGCTGTAAGATTCATGTCGATAGATTGAACGACGCCGCGTTCGTCGAACAGTATCGTTTGCGGTAGAAAATGGAAGTCATGCGTTGTCTTGCTTGCGAGCAACCAAAGATCGGTTCGTAATCCGTAATAGACTCCAAAATCTCGGTACTTCTTGTCTTTTGCCTTAAGCGTAAGCTCTTGTGAAACAGTTTTCCAGGACGTTTCCTCGTTTAGCGACGTCCTTAATTGCTCGTCGTCGTCAGCTACGTATCCTATGACGTTGACGTCGTCGCAGTTCGCAAACTTTCGCAGAATCGCAAACAGTTTTTTAACGTCGTCCGTTATTTTATAGTCCCTTGCACTGAAAAGTAAAACGACTCCCGGTTTTCCCAGGTAATCGTTCCAATTGATTTCGGTTCCGTCGACGCATACTCCCTCGAGCGCAAATTTTGAGCCTTCGAGTTTTCGATTCCTTCCAATAAACGCGACCATTTGCGTCAGCTTCTCGTCTCCGCTGGCAAGAAAGAGATCGATCGTTTCAACAAAGAGCGCGTCCGCGACGTCCGAATTCATTTGTTGCAGACAATTTAAGTTTTTTTGCGTTCGGTTCATATTCCAATGTGTCGGACGTTCGACGGCTCGTACGATCGATTTGCGCGTAAACTCGACGGCTCCGTCGACGTCGTCGGCGTCGACAAGACGACGCCACTCGCGTTCTTCAAGAGCGTCAAGCCATTTGCCGAGCATGTATGCGCCTGGTTGTTTTAATCCGCTTTCCCTGTCGATAGCCTCTTGAAGGATTTTGTCGGCTTCCGATTCGTTCTCGGCGATTTTTCGGTCGATTTCGGGATCGATTCGATTTCCGAGACGAGTGATAAAACCCTCGTTGGGCGCGTCTTTTGCATTTTCTTCGATACGAATCTCGAATAAAACGTCGACAAGGTCGCGGCCGGCGCCGGTTTGAGCGGCGATTCTCCGATCCGCTTCAATCAGGAGCGCGTATTCCTCAAAAAGTTTTTTTGACCACATGTCGTTCGACATATCTCGCCATTTACGGAGATCCTGTTCGAGAGACGGTAATTCGTCAGGAGCGTCGAGTAGAGGAACCCACCGGATCAAAGCGTCAAACGTCCCGCTCAACCGCGAGTAATGTTGAAGCGATAAGTCTTTGTCTATACCTGTTTTGTTTGAGAGTTCGATCTCTTTTTCGATAGTCGTTTTAATAGGAACAAGCGATTGGAGACCGAGAGCTCTAGCCTCCTCTTTTTCTTCTCTCGTCGCTTTGAATACGGAGTCGACCGAAGAATACATAAGCGACGTCTCAATCGTTATGTAGAGCAATCTTCCAAGATTTTGATCGTAATAACTGAGCGTTTGTCCGTCCGGAACGTCAAAAGTCTTTTCGTCGAGATTGAGCTCCAAACGGTCTTGCCATGAAACGGACGCGTCCTGCGCGTCGGAACGGCTCGCGAACGCAAAACAAAAGACGAAGCCTAATAAGACGATCGACGTCTTGAGCGCGAAACGAATTTTTTTGCAAGTCATTGTTTGCTCCTTTATTGAGGCGTTTTGTCGATTATTGAACGTTTGGGAACAGTTTTTTGAGATCGTCTTGCAGGCGCCTGGTAAAGTCGAAGACTCCATAGACGTCGATTACTTTGCCGTCCGCGTCGACGAGGATCGCCGAAGGCGTCGGCAGGTCGTAATACTTGACGAGACTTTCGTAATGAATCGCTTTTTGCTCGCCGCGTTTGTTCCAAACCGTTTGCCAGGGGAGATTTCTCTTCTTGTACTCTTCGGCGAATGCCTGACGTATGCTATTGGCGCGTTCGGCAGGCGCGTCGACGATCAGACTACTGTCGTAATATCCGACGACTTCCATACCCGCGTCATGGTATTTCCGATAGATTCTCAGGACGTCCTCCAAACCGAACGCGATATTTTTCGGAGCGTAACAGAATATCAATACTGGGTTGCCTCGACGTTGATAACTTTCCCAGTCGAACTTTTGCGAGGCGAATGAGTCGTCTGGATTGTAAAAAGACCCCCTGAAGGTCAGTTTATTTCCTCGCAGGTCGTTCCTACGGTCGACGGCGGCGAGTTCGCTCGCAAGTTGTTTGGAGCGCGGCGTTTCGCTTAACTTGAATTTGTTTAGCGCGCTTTTTCTGAGATATTCCGCGTCGTCCGGTCGATTGTATTCAACTTTCAGGTCGCGTATGACGCTCGTTACGTACAGAAACTCCGGACGTTTTTGGAGATCTTCGTCTTCGACGACCTCCGCTTCAGCGCATTCGTCGAGCGCTTCTTTGAGAGCGTCTTCATTGTTCTCTCGAATAGCGTTTTTTATCTTGATTTCGAGAATTCGACGCGTAAAATAACGAATACTATTTACGTTTGGATTATCAGACCCACATTCTTCGTCAATGAGCTTTTGTAAACTCTCCAACGAGTTTTGATCTTCGGCTTCTTTCGCCAGTTCGAAGTCGATCTTTCTTAACTCCAATTCGACTAAGTCGGCGCGTTGTCGTCCGAATTCTCCTTGAGATCGTTCGAATTCGAGTAGTTCCTTCATCGCCGCGCGGTCTTTTTCTCGTTTGATACGCTCGACATAGGGAACGAAGACTTGCGCTTTTGCCGAGAGGTCTAACGAGTCGTCGGCCTCAGAAGTCTGAACGAGTAATTTTTCGTTTTTACGAATCGCTTCCTCGATCTTTTGATATATGTTGTTAAATCGTTCCGCAAACGTGGGATTACCTGAGTTGAAAGAACTCATGGAATTGCGGATTTCGTCGAGTTTTTTGCGTTTTTGATAATAGAACGCGAAATCTTTCCCTTCCGGAACCTCGATACTTTTAAATATTTCTTCGTCTTCGCGTTGAACGATTTCCGGACTGTTTTGATATAAAAAATCTTCGACGATCCAGAGATTATTCTTGTAATATTGGTTCGTCTTTGAATCTTCGCGCAGGAATTGGACGACTTTGCCGCGTTCGTCGTACAGAATAAACGCGGGCTTTGAAGAAATGGACTTCGGCAGAACTTTCGGCAGATCGACGCCAAAGTCGTAATAGAGACCTACGTCGAGATATTTCCTATCGTTCGCTTCAAGAGTCAGTTTTCTTGAAACAGTTTTCCACTTGGTATTCTCGTGGTAAGACTCCAGATTTTCGGGAACGTCGTCCGTAGCGTATGCGATAATATTTGCGCCCTCGCAATGAGCGTACCTGCGCAGGTAATAATAATGCGCCGGATCACAATTCCAGATTCCATTGTAGCTGTTGAAACGGAAAAAAACGATAACGCCCGGTTTGCCGACGTAATCGTTCCAGTTAAGAGGGGTTCCGTCGAGGCATATTCCTTCTAATTTGACGTTTGTTTCCTCGTATTTTCGATACCCGAGAAGATACTCGCATTCGGCGATAAGAACCCCGTTGCCGCTCGCCAGGCAACGTTCGAGGGTTTCGTAAACGGCGTCGTTCGCTTTTTCCTGGTCGATTTGCTGAAGAACCCGAATAATCTCGCGCATTCTTATTCTGGATTTGTCGTCCCTGTAATCTTCAAAGCGGCGTTCAAGCGTCTGACGCCAGAGCGCGAACGCGCCGTCGGCGTCTTTATTATGGATAAGCCGTCGATACTCCTGTTCTTCCAGTTCGCGGCGATACGAGTTCAGAAACTTCTCGTTTGGCGGGTCGGCGTCGTTTTCGCGTTCGATCGCGTCGCGGAGAATCTGTTCCGCTTCCTCGGGACGGTCCCAGGTCAGGCGTTTGACGACGACGAACAGTCGGAATTCCATCAGATCCAGCAGGTCCTGATCCGGCTCGCTTTTCGCGCGTTCTTCATCGATAAGCTTGCGAAAAATTTCGATCAGCGCCGTCGGTTCGGTCGGCGTTTCCCCCGTTTCGGAATCGACGGGGAGGCCGTTAAGAACGTTTTGAAGCGCGTCGTTTTTCGCGTCGTCGCGCCATTGTCGAAGCTCGCGTTCAAACGCGTCGAGTTCGTCTTGCGCTCCGACGCGCGTCAGAACCGAACGGAGGATTTCCGCGCCGCGATCGGCGTCCTCGTCCCGGTCGGGCGACTCAAAGAGGATCGTTTCCCTGATCGCTTCCTTCATCTCGCGCGCCTGTTTAAGGACGGACGCGCGCAGGCGTTCCTTTTCGTCCGGCGCGAGATCGGATTTGTCGAGCGTCTCGACGACGGGCGTCATGAGCGCGCCGAGCGTCGAAATTTTATGCGGGTAATAACCGTCGGACCCGCTTAACCGCGCTACAAACGTAGTTACCGCGTAACGACCGTAGCGACTGGACTCGCGCGTTACCGTTCGCGCGGCGTCGTCAAATCCCAGCGCCCCTTTCCAGACCGCGAGATTTTGCGCCCGAGCGGATTCGACGAACAAAAAACAGGCGATTCCCAGAACCGCGATCGCGAAAGCCGCGTATTTTGAACGTTTAAGCGTATGATTCATTGTTTGTTCCTCCGCGGAATAAGCGTTCCGGCGTCCCTCGCGGAAACGCGCCGATAATAAAACGGGCCGTCAAACGGGATTCGACTTGACCATTATACGGAAACGTTTTATCAAAAACAAGCGTCGGGACGTTTGCGTCAACTTTTTGGGCGTCTTTTCCGGTTGTTTTTCAATTGAAATCCATCCTGTGAACTTCAATACGGAGAAGTTCGGACGAATTCGCCGGAGCCGAAAGCGACTTTATCAAGTTGCCGATCTCGATTTGGTTCCAATTTTGACTTCAAAACGCCCTGTCTGGAGACGGTTGCCGCAAAGGGCGGATTGTTGCGCGGATTTCTTGAAGATTTTTCAAAACGAATAAAGTTCGTTCCAACAAGAGCGTCGCGCGCCCGTCTCCGCAGGGGACGCCGACGCTTGTCTCAAACGAAATCTTTCCTATGAAAAAGCGCGAACTCTTGAACGTCGACGGCGCGTCTGCTATGATGGAGAGCGTCGTCGGCGAACGAATCGCGTCGATTTCGCGGTCGCTTCGCAGCGTGAACAAACACGGGAGAGAACAACGATGAAACGAACGACTTATATTGTCGCGGCGCTGGCGTTTTGGAGCGTCGCTTCTTTTCTTCTTGCCGCGGAGCCGTTGCGGCTGGATTTTACATTTGACGGCGCGAGCGACGAACAAGCCGCGCTCGTCGCGAAAATGGTGAAACAACGCGTCGCCGAACGCTCGCCGTCGGGCGAACTTAACGTTTCCTACGCGATCGATTTGAGTTTCGAGCCTGAGGAGTACGCGCTGGAAACGAGCGGAACGAACGCGACGATTCGCGCGGGCTCTTTTCCCGGCCTGATTTTCGCGTCGGGCAAGTTGCTGCGCTCGCTCGACTACGGCGCCGAGTCGTTCACAGTTCCGGAACTTGCGATTCGCGAAAAGCCGGACGCGTCGTTTCGATGCTGTTACTTCGCGCGCCATTTCCACAACTGGTATCACATGGCGACGGCTGAAGAGCTCGAACGTTACGTCGAAGATCTGGCGTTGTGGGGATTTAACACGATCGCCACGATCCCGATTCCGATTATCAATCTGGATCTCGATCCCGAGACGGAAGAATGGCGTCAGGCCGCCGACGGCGTCAAGACGATACGCGCCGCCGCCAAGCGTCTCGAACTTGCTTTTGTGACGATGGGATGTCCGAATCAGGCGGCGCGCGACATGCCGCTTGAACTCAAAGCGACG
>JAFZNK010000136.1 GCA_017550965.1 Thermoguttaceae bacterium | reverse complement strand
GCCAATTTTAGCGTCGTCGCCCCGGCGTCCACTTTTCAGTTGGTTCTAGACTCCTGGCTGGGATTTGACGTCGTAAAACTATGTCAGGAAAACGATGCGAGTCGAGGACGTATGTTTTCCGAACATACGACGCGACTGGAACGAGAAATCTTAGATACCCAAACGAGTCGTTTAGGACGATTGTGTCCTCATGTTCCCGTTTTTAACGATTGGAAAGCTCGTCGTCTTGAGGATTTGAGCGAAAAAATTTCAACACAGCTTGACGAGCTTGGTTATTATTGGGAGCAAAGATCTTTTGAAATTTCAGGAAGCCGCTTTTCATGGTTTATCGTATTTCCTATAAAGGTCCTATTTAATCGACAAGAGATTGGTTATTATTCTTCGTCGTTAGAGGTAAACGGGGAGGATAAGTCGTTTTCCGTCAAAGTCGAATCAAACGCGCATGCGCATAGTTCAACCTCCCCACGTTCCGGCGCACAGACTACAAAGGCTAACGAAGTCCAGGAGCGACGTTTGTCGAACACTGGATCAAAGAAGATTATTGACGGAACGCTCAGAGAAACCGACGAACAGGGGAAGCGAACCGTGGAGGTGACTGTTGAGATTGGCTCAGACGAGACTTCGTTGGAACGCTGGAACGAACTACGTCCAGGATCGATTTTAACGACCGGGTTGCCTGCCAATAAGCTTTTTGTCGCTCTTTTTAACGGGAGGCCCGCGTATTACGTTAAACCCGGCTTATATCGTAACGTTTCCGCCGTTCAAATTAAGTCCAAAATCGACGTCTAATCCCAATTTAAAATAAGGGAAAAATAAAAAATCCCTCTTTTCAAAAAAGAGTCTGGCGCTATAATGTCCGCAACGAGACGGAGGTGTGTTTCGTTTCGGTTGGCTGGATAGCTCAGTCGGTTAGAGCGACGGCTTCATAAGCCGTAGGTCGCAGGTTCAAGTCCAGCTCCAGCCACTAAAGAGGGTCGTCGTAGACGATCCTTTTTTATTTCTTGGCGTTGACCCTCTAATCGTTTTGTCTTTGTCTGCCTAACGGAATTAAACGATTTTCTGATTGACTTGAAAGAGGGCGGCGTTTTTCTTATAATACGTCTACCTTTATGACGGGCAAGTAGTTTTTTAAGGAAAGTTTTACTAGAGACGGCGAGATGGACGAAAGCGAAGGTTCCAAAAGCAGCCCGGAAACGAAAAGAATTCAAGACGCGGTCGACGCCAAAGGCGTTTTTCGAATTGTGTCCTCGGAAGGGGAAGAGTCGCCGATTGACAAAAACGTTATTCCCGGTGGAGACGACGCTTTCGGGGGCGTCGCAGACAGGCGTAGTTCCGACGAGGCGGCCGCTAACTCGCCTTATGAGGACGAAGATTGCGACGACGCGTTTTTTGCCAAAAGTTTTGCTTTAACCTCAAATCGACGCGAATCGGAACGGGCGGCTTGCGCTTTTGCCGACGGTTTGCGTTCCCTTTTCGACGAAGACGAAGACGACGTCGACGATAACGATTCCGTAGAATCTGATTCAGTTCGTTTTCAAAGAGAAATGGAATCGGAGCGTCGAGAATCTCTTGACGGGGTTCTACGACAGGGAGACGCGGACTTTCTTGCCGAAGCGGGAAGGAAATTTGATTCGTCCCAAAACGGCGACGTCGGCTGCGCTCCGCCCTCTTCACTTGACAGTTTGTTCGAACAGTCCTTGAACGAGGCGACTCAGGAAGCAAAAATACGTCCCGAGAGCATATTGGAAGCAATGCTTTTTGTCGGGAATCGCGATAATAGTCCTTTAACGTTAAAATCCGCTTGCGAATTGATGCGCGACGTCTCTGAATCTGAGGCGCAAGCGGCGTTATTTGCCCTTAACGAACGTTATAATCGCGACGGCTGTCCGTATAGAATTGTTCGGGACGGAGAAGGGTATCGCATGGCGCTTCGGCAGGAGTATTCCGATTTTGCGTCCCGTTTTAGCGGTAAGACGCGGGAGTTCAAACTGTCCCAGACCGCCGTAGACGTGTTGTCGTTAATAGCGTATCGACAACCTATCGCGTTAGACGAGATTCTAGAAGTGCGAAACAACGCCGGTTCCGCGCTCGCGCAACTTGTCAAACGAGAACTTATAACGCAAGAAAAACAAGTTCTTGATAAAAAGAAAGTTACTTTTTACAAGACTACCGATCGTTTTTTAAAACTCTTTAATTTGGAATCGCTTGACGATCTTCCTATCGTCGGCGATATCGATTATCGATAACAACATTGTTTAGGTTCTTTCAAGGAGAGAGACATTGAACGTTACACGTTTTTTTAAAACGGCTCTTTTGAGCGTTGTTTGCGGAGTCTGCGTTTCTTCTTTGGTTTGTTCGCAGGAAGTTAACGCGCCCAATGAAATCGAGCGTATGAAAGCGAAATATGGAGTCGACGCCTCTATCGCCGATTTGACTCCCACCGTTTGCGCCGTCGCCGGGATCCGCGCGCCTAAAACGGCTACTGCAAACCAAATTGAGAAGGTTGTCGACGGTGCTAAAACGTCTTTTGACGGTAGGCCTGCGCAAAAGGTTCTTATCTATTGCGGCGATTGTATTGGAGACGTTTTATTGCAAAAATACCCCGAGGATTTTGAAGGGTGCCTCAAAGAGTCGGACGCCGTTGTCTTGTCGACGAACGTCATGCAGACGGTAACGCCCGTGTGTTTTGCCACTATTTTTTCTGGCGCCGGCCCCGAAGTTCATGGAATAAAAGTTTATGAAAAACCGGTTGTCAAAGTTGAAACTCTGTTCGACGTTTTTCTGGAAGCCGGAAAGAAAACGGCGATAGTGTCTCAGAAAGGGAACAGCGTCATTACAATCTTTCGTGAACGGAATATCGACTATTTAGATTTTCCTACCGACGAAGAGGCGTATGAGAAAACGTTGCAAATCCTTAAGGAGAACGATTATGATCTTATCGTCGTTCATGATTGCGAGTACGACTCAGTCATGCATAAGGTTGGCACGGAAGCGGAAAAGGCCGCTGAAGCGCGCCGAACTGTTTTAAAGCGTTGGTTAAACGTCGTCGACGCGACGGACGAAGCGTGGAAGGATTTTGATCGATTGGTGGTTTTTGCGCCCGATCACGGTTCTCATATGCCTGAAAACAGTTCCAAGGGGGTTCATGGAATGGACGTCCGCGACGACGCCGTCGTCAATCATTTTTATCGTTGGCGCGCTCGTGAGTCGAAATAACGCCGTGAAGCGCTTTTGGCGAGGGAACGTCGCTCTCTGGCGTCCTTTTTATGTTTGTTTTTCTTGCAAACAGGTTTTTCATTTGTTAGAATAGCGGCGTATGGCGCTCGGCGTTTTCGCCGGACGTCGTTTCCGTTGTTATTTCGTTCCGTCATTGGCGGTACTTTTTATAGGTAGATAAAGACACTCGGTTCGTTTTCGTAATTTGAACGTGTTTCAAACGCGCCGTTTTTTTCGAAAGGAATGTAGTATGAAACATCAATTGACTCGTCGCAACTTTATGGCGACCGCCGCGCTTGGCGCTGGAGCCGCTCTGGCAATGAATTTTGACAAGACGTCTTCAATTCTTCGCGCCGCCGAAGCTGCAAAATATAAGACGCAACTTCACAAAGCGTTTATCGTCGGCAAGATTACCCCGGAAGAAATGGAATCATTGGCCAAGATTGGCGTCGACGGCGTCGAGACCACGGCGTGGGACGTCGACGTTGAAGAAGCGCGAGAGGCTCGTAAAATTGCCGAAGCCGCCGGTATTAAGATTCATTCGGTAATGCGCGCCTGGACCAACTTCAACACCGATTCTGCCGAAGCCGACGTTCAGACGGTAATTCGCGCGCTTAAAGCCGCTTCAGCTTACGGCGCGTCGACGATACTGCTTGTGCCTTGCCGCATTGGCGCGCCCGCTCCCGCGCCTTGGGACTTTAAAGTTGAATACGATCCGGCGACGCTGATGCTTTCGAAAGTCGTCGAGGGAGATAATTCGAAGTACGCCGAATATATCGAACAGCACAATAAAGCGACCGAAGCGTCTTATCGTTGCCTTGCTCCAACGATTCCCGTCGCCGCTTATGAAGGCGTTACGATCGGTTTGGAAAACGTGTGGAACAATCTTTGGTGCACGCCGGAATTTTACGCCGCGTTTGTTAAGTCGTTTGACAACGTTTGGGTGAAGTCGTATTTTGACCTGGGCAACCATGTTAAATACGCTCCGACCGAAGATTGGCTTCGCGTGCTTGGCAAAGACGCTATTGTCAAATTACATATTAAAGACTTCCTCGTCAACAAAGAGAAAGGCGGCGGCGATTTCGTTCCCATCGGAAAAGGTTCGATCGACTGGGTTTCCGTCCGCAACGTTATTGAAGAAATTGAATACGACGGTTTTGTTACGCTCGAAAGCGGCGGCTATACAAACGAACAACACGTTAAGATTTTCGAGAATTTCTTTAACGGCGTGAATATTACCGACGGCGTATGAACGAGACGTTCAATTCCGACGTGATTGATCGCTTTTAACGAACAATAGGAAAAACGAAAAATTGCCGTTGATGATTGCAGTTTTTCGTTTTTCTGTTTTTTACCCGATTAAATTGAGAAATGGAGTTGTTATGGCGTCGAACGAGTCTAAACAGTATAAAACGGAATTACATTGCGCTAAGATTGTTGGAGAGATTAACGCAAAAGAAATAGAAGCTCTCGCCAGCGCCGGCTTTGAAGGCGTCGAGACGCACGCCTGGGACGTCGATTTTGCTAAGGCGCGCGAAGGAAGACGTATTGCGGAAGCAAACGGCTTAAAGATTCATTCGGTAATGTGCGGCGGAACCCTCAATAAGGGCGAGGATCTTGCGGAAGCTTCGATTGAACGCCTGCAAAAAGGGTTGCGCGTCGCCGCGGCGTATGGCGCGTCGTCAATGCTTGTCGTGCCGGGAAGCGTAGATAATCCCGGCGTTAAACCCTGGGAGTTTAATATTTCTTTTGATCCGGACACTTGCCTGGTTTCGCAAGTTGTCGAAGGCGATAATTCGCCCTATCAGGGATATATTGACGCGCAGAATAACGCGACGCTTGCAACGCGACGCTATCTGTCTCGTCTCATTCCTGTCGCCGCATACGAAGGCGTTACTATTGGACTTGAAAACGTTTGGAACAATCTCTGGAATTCTCCCGAACTATACGCCGCCTTCGTTCATTCTTTTGAAAACGTTCGAGTTAAATCATATTTTGATCTTGGCAATTACGTCAAATTTGCGCCGACAGAGCGATGCTTGCGCGCGCTTGGTAAAAACTCGATCGTTAAATTGCATTTTAAAGATTTTCTTTTGACAGACCACTCGAATCCCAACGGCGGGAACTTTGTGCCGTGTGGACAGGGGTCCAACGATTGGGCTTTGATTCGTCAAACGCTTGACGATATTGGATATAGCGGTTTTGCAACTATTGAATTTGAAGAAGCGGAGAGTACAAAATTGACTTCCGAACAGCACGTTCGAAAATTTAAGAATTTCTTCAGCGGCGTCGACGTCAACGACGGAGTTTGATCTTTCCCTTCTAATTCTTGAAAAACAAAAAGCGCAAAGACTTAAAAATGAACTGCACCCCTTTTGTTGGACATTATGGTACAATTCCAACGAAAGGGGTTTTTTATGCCTAAAAGAAGACCTAATAAGAAATATACTGGCGAGTTCAAACAAGAAGTCGTTGAAACGATGTGGCGGGATAAACT
>JAFZNK010000135.1 GCA_017550965.1 Thermoguttaceae bacterium | reverse complement strand
TTACATATTTTCCGGCGACGGGCACCAGCGCTTCGTCTGTTCCCTTGAGACCGTCGGCAATAATAACATGGCAGCCCGTAACAAAAGGATTAAAACCGTTTTCATAGGCGGTTCCAAGGTGATCGAGCGCGTTTTTACGACTGCCAACATAGAGTGTGTTCGCATCGGTAAGGAACGGTTTTCCTCCCATTTCTTTGGTAAGATCCACAACAACCCTGGCGTAATTTGGACGCATAAACGCTAAATTACCCATTTCGCCGAAATGAATTTTCAACGCAACATATTTCCCGTTCAAATCGAGTTTTGTATAACCGGCGCGAACGAGTAAACGACGAAATTTTTGAAGAAGATTCTCACTGGGATTGGTTCTTAAATTGGCAAAAAAAACTTGCGAACGATCCATCTTTTTCTCCTAATATTCAATAACTCTCGTATCGCTTTGTACGTCGAAGACTCTCTACTACTCTTTCACATCTAAAACTAAAACCAAACGAATGTCGAACGTCGACGATTCTCAACAGGTCCAAACGTACTAATTGTACGCTTATTCTTTGTCTCTTTGAAGTATGCCCTCGATATTAAAGGAATCCAGTTCTTCGTCCAATGTTCGTTCAAACCCATGTTCTTCAAGAGATTCTGACGTTTTTTCCGACAATGGGGATTCTTCGTCGTTATGAACGTCATTCGCTCTCTGCCTAATACGTTCCTCCATTTCACGTTCGTTTTTAATTCGTTCTTGCGCTTTTCGTCTGGAAGCGGCGTCTTGAACGTTCTTCTTTGCGATTTCGACGTACTTTTCACAACTTCTCCGCCAATGTCCACGCAATTTAGGGAGAACTTCCTGAATAAATTGGAGGCATTCGTCGTCTTTATCCAAAAATTTTCGATATTTGGTAAGCAATCGTATGCGATTCAAACAATACTCCGGATTGAAAGGATCAAGTTCCAAAGCTTTAGAAATATGTTCGTCTGCTAGTTCATAGTCGCCAGAATTCTCATCGTAAACAAAAGAACAGTAATAAAACGTCGCGTCGCGTCGTTCTTCCGGCGTTTCGGCAAGGGTTTTCTCAAATTTCGCTTTTACCGCAAGATACAGAGGAGAAGACTTGGGCCATTTTAAAGCCTTTTGATATACGCCCAAAGCTATTTTAGGATCGTTAGGAACGGTTTCGTCCAGGGTTTCCTCAAGTTTGGTTGGAGACACAGAAGTGTTTAGAGTCTGTAAGATCGCGTCGTTTACCCTAGACGTATGATCTAACGTTCTATTTAAAAACAACTTTTGTAAATCGAAAAGCTTATAAAAGGCAAGATAATAACCGCTTTTCAACAATTCAGTCGAGTTATACGGAGAAAAAGAAGCTACGCGACGAGCGTACAGTTCCGCGAGCAGTTGTTCGTCGTTCCAGGATAAACTGGTCGTTATGGGAATCGTGGACATTAACCGTCTATTGACGTTTACATACAGAGGACAAATACGTCGAGCGGCAAGTAACTCCCTTGTTGAACATGACAAATAATTCACGACGTCTTGACGTTCTCGAATGACGTTAACGGGCACGTCAAAACCGATCGCCTGGTATTTTACAAGAGCGTCGAGCAAGAGGTCGGGAGCTGTGTTCGGCCATAAATCGATTTCGTTCGATTCCGGCTTAGTAGTCTTAAGCGCTTTAAGAACGCTCAGCTGATACTGCAAAGTTCTAACAAGCGCCAAATCAGATCGAACTTCATAAGAATCGTCTCTAACGGCAAGATACTCCTCAAAATCCTTAACAATTCCGTTCAACGAACCGCTGGTCATATACGCGCACTCTTCCGGAGACAATTGCGATTCTTCGTGCAATTTCCAACGAGTAATACTAGCCGAATTCTCTTTAAACATCCATACGGACGCCGAAAGAGCGCCTATCAAACAGATAGAAGTGACAACAAATCCTATTCTCCCTTTACGTTTCAACGACTCCATCTTTTTAGCGGCTTCGGAAGACGTGCGCGTTTTGGCCAAGGAGGAAGTCAAATCTTCCCATAGCTTTTTATTTTGTCGTCCAAGGACGCAACCGCATAGAATTACAAAAAGGAACAAGTTTGCCGGCAAATAATTGCCAAAATCTCCACACGCGGCAAGAATTTGCCCCGTAATAAGCGTCGCTGCGCCAACAGAAAGGGAAAAGGCTTCGTTGCTATGCCGACCGAAGACAAATCGTCCAAGCACAATAAATAACAACAAATACTCAATGACAATCAGGAATAAACCGATCCGCCCCATTTCCAAAAGGGTTTGAACAAACACATTTTCCGCATAATAAAACAAACTACCGTTTTTCAACGCGACGTCGTTGGGACTATTAGAAAGAAAATAGGTGCCAAGACCAGATCCAAACCACCGATAATCTCTGGAAGAATCCAAGGCCCCACGCCAATTATCCCAGCGTGAATCTGATTCAAAAGCAGTTTCCCCTTCTTCGTTTTCCTCGACTAAAGTCGACATTCTTTTGTCGACTTTTTCATTCATATTGTAAGCGGAAATAACGCCAACGGAAAGCACAATAGCCGTCGCAATCACGTGCCAATAGCGCCAAACGTCTTTTTTTCCCATCAAAAGCGCGCAACATAAGACGGTAGCGACGCTCGCCGAAACTGCTGCGCCTCGCGACATCGACATAAAAATCGTCGAAATAAGTACCGCCGCAATCGTCAACCAGAAGGTCAGTTTTCGATTGAACAAGTCAAACAGATCGCCTAACACAGCTTTCCAGCGCGCTTCCGTCTTGACGTCGTATACGTTTTCACGCTTGGCAGCTCGTTCCTCTTCTAGACGCTCTTTTCTCTCCTTATTAACCCAGAACACAGATTGTAAAAACTCGCGAACGACTAAGAACACGCAAGTTGCAAAAACCAAAACGAGATATCCGCCGGCGGCGTTTTTATTAACGTAGGTCCCGTATTGACCGTAGATGAAATATTTATCCCATATATTTTCTAAAAAACCGGAGCGAACTGCTTTGGGATTGGAAATCATCGCAATACAAAGCAAGGAAAAAAGTAGTCCCGTAAAGACGATAGTTTTCAAAAGAAACTTTCTTGATTCAGGAGTATTGAACAGAATTGAGACGGAAAAAAGAAGAATCAAACCTCCCCAAAACAGCGGAATATTCTTCTTCGTCGCCAAGGGATATACGCTCATGCAATTTCCCCAGGTTGAATCTTGACTCCTTTCTTCGGAAGAAAGATATTCATTTTCGAGCGCCTGATCTATTATAATCGCCCTTTCCAAATCAAAGCTATCAGAATCGTTCCAGGGAAATGTTTTAGCTAGAAAATCTCGATTCAAAACGATTTCTTCAGAATCGTGAAGAGTCTTTCGTAAGCTTTCGTCGCTATCTAAAGTCGAAAGTTGAGACAGAGAAACGTCAAGATCCTTGGGTAAAAGGTTTTTTTTGAGTTCAAGAGTGTGTGGAGACAATAATTTTAGCGTCTCTTCAGAAAGAGGGCAGAACTGCAAGCAACAAAGTCCTAACCCTAAAAAAAGAGGAATTGAAACAAGAAGTGCGGGGAAAAAAGAAAACTTTTGTCTCTCTCGAGAAGGAGTCGTCCATAAGGTCGCTAACGACAAAACGCCGCTAGCGACAATCAGGAATAAAAACCAACGCAATACGACTGGCTCATAACCGCCGTTGCGCCAAGGTCCGGCGACAATGAGACATAGAACGCAAAATTGTCCCAACAATTTCAATAATTTATCTATTGACATCTGACTTTACGTTGGCGGGGTTCACTTTCTGGTTTATTATAGTCAACAAGTTATTTACCAAACTTTTATTTCGTCGCTTTTCGACGTTTCAACACTTCGTCCAGCGGCTGAGCGTTTAACACGTCGTCGCAAGTTAATCCCGCTCTGTACGCCTGTTGGACCCCAAACTGAAGGTAAGACATTTGATCAGGCGCGTGTGCGTCGGTCGAAATAACGATAGGAACCCCATATCTTTTAGCGACTATTAACGCCTTCACGTCTAAATCTAAACGCCGAGGTTGACAGTTAAGTTCGAGACACTTGCCGTATTTCTTCGCGTTTTCGCATAGAAATTCGACGTCGACGTCGATCGGGTCTTCTGTTCCGATCATCCGTCCTGTCGGGTGCGCAATGACGTCGACGTAGGGGTTGGTAAACGCGTCCATATATCGACGGTGTATCTTTGATTGCGATTGTCTTTTGCCAAAATGAATACTTGCCACAACCCAATCGGCTTGCGCTAACGTTTCATCCTCCAAATCGAGCCCCCCGTCTTCCAAAATGTCAACTTCAGCGCCTTTAAACAAATGAAACGAATCGCCCTTAGAACTTAACGCTTGGTTGACGCCTTCGATATAGTCCCAATAGCGCAAAAACTCCGCGTCGTTCATCCCGCCTACTGACGCTACGTTTTTCGTATGATCGGTGAGGGCAATATAGGACAACTGCATCTCGCGCGCGACGGAAACCATTGTTTCAACGTCGCCGGTTCCGTCGGTAAAAGTAGTATGCATATGCATATCGCCCTGAATATCGGAAAGAGAAATAAGTCGAGGCGTCCCTTCGTCAACCCATTTCAACCCGACTTGATCGTCTCGAAGCTCTTCCGGAATAAGAGGAAGACCTAAACGTTCGTACAGCCGTTCCGACGTTCGTGAAGAAATTCTACTCGTTCCCTCATACAACCCCAGAGGAAACAAATTGAAGCCTCGAAGAGACGCGCGTCGCTTCAATTCATTCCAGTGTTCTTTCGTTGAAGTCAATAAAACGTCGTACGTCCCAAAAACAAAATCAGAAGCTACGTAGAAATAGAGCTTCAATTCTGGCGTAGGTCGATTATTATAGGGCAAAATAAACGAATCAGAACGGAGCGACGCAACTAAGTAGTATTTATCCTCAATTAGAACTTCTTTTACAAAAGCCGACTTCTTAATGCGTTCAAAAGCAATCCCAGGCTCGTTCGAACGCACTAAGAAATCTAGTCGAGTAATTGAATCTTCTCCCCTCCTTACAGAACCAACCTTTTCAATTAGCAAAGGTTGATTTGAAGCAACGGCAAAAGACGCGTCGATCTCAGACGAGACGCGTTTCAAAGACGCCTCGCGAGCCCGTTCTTCCTCCTCAAAACGAATTTGGGCATATCTTGGATCGTCTTTGGGAATAAAAAACTTTTTGACTTTTCCTAAAACGCCAAGGGCTTGTTCTTTAACGGTGTTTATCGTTTCAGACGTCGCTAATTCGCTCACCGTTTGTTTTATCGTCGGTTTAAAAGGCTCGCGAAGTTCTTGAAGAATAAACTCTGCAAGGGCGTCCGCATTAGCTAAAAAGAGCAAATTAGGGTCGTCAGAAGACGGAGAATCGCCTTCTATTGAATCAAGAACTGACTGCCTCGTCGTTCGGTCTTTCGCTTCCTTTGACGATTCCTTAAGCGAAACGATTTCTTCAAGAATGTCGAGTTCTTCCTGTTCCGAAAAAACTCCTGCTTGTGAAAGAAAGCGATCGCCGCAAGCCTTTTTTAAAGTTGACACGTTTTTGATATTCAATCGCCTACGTATCATATTAACCGCTTGTGGAGGCAACGTCCGTAATCCCAACATTTCTACAGCAGACGGGGACGTTTCTACCAAAACTTGGTCGCGCAATCGAGAAGATCCCGTGAGAATGATCTCTCGCAAATTTCCCAATACGTCTGACGAATGATTGCCGAACCAGTAATTGATCATTTGATCCAACTCACGTTCGTCTTTTTGGGTTGGATCGTTTTCGTTAAAAACTTCCAATGGAACGTCTAAATAATCAACCTGTTCGGAAAGTTGATAGAATTCGTCTGCGAGATAAGAACGTCCCTCGCGATACTCGATTAAACGAGCCAGTTGTTCAAGTATTCCAGAAACTTGCGTATTATTCATTGAGCGCAATAACACCTACAATATGTGATAAAACCGAACAAAGACTAATTGGCATAAAACAAAACGCCAACATAATTCCCATATTTTATCCGTCTCAAGAACGAATTTGGGCCCGCCGCTTTATGCGACGAGCCTAAACGTTATGTCAACGTCGTCCTTCCAAAGAAAAACAACGCGCATACAAATCACACTATTCGCTAACAGCGTGATTACAAGTTGCGTCGATAAATCAATGTTTAAAATGTCGACGCCCGGTAAAAATCATCGCTATTCCCAATTCGTTACAGGCGTCGATGACCTCTTGATCGCGCTTCGAACCACCTGGCTGGATAACGGCGACAACCCCCTTGGCGGCACGAACTCCGTCGTCAAACGGGAAAAACGCGTCCGAAGCCAAAACTGCGCCGTTAGCACGTTCGCCGGCTTTCTTTACCGAAATCTCAACGGAATCAACTCGGCTCATCTGTCCGGCGCCGACTCCGATAAGCATCTCGTCTTTGCAAAGGACAATCGCGTTAGATTTAACGTGTCGCACCATCGCCCAAGCAAACCGAAGATCCCGCATTTGGAGCTCGGTAGGAGCTTTGTCCGTTACAACGTGCCACTCTTCTTCGGGGTCGTTCAAGACGTCGGCGTCTTGAAGCAACGCGCCGCCAGTTAAATTTCTAACAGCCCAGCTCTCAGGAGCGGGAGAAAACTTATCGCCGCCGCATTCTAACAAACGAACGTTCGCATGCCATTTAGGAATCGTCGTTAAAATTTCAAGGGCTTTTGGCGAATAAGAAGGAGCGATAATCGCCTCTACAAACAAACCGGGCTGAGCCAAATAATTGGCGGAATCTTCGTCAACTTGGCGGTTAATGCCCAAAATCGAACCGAACGCGCTAAGAGGATCGCCCTCCATCCCTTTGCGAACCGCTTCGCTTACAGAATCTGCGACAGCCGCGCCGCAAGGATTATTGTGCTTCAAAACAGCGACTGCAGGGCGATCAAAAGAACGAGCCATCGCCAAAGCCGCGTCAAGATCGAGAATGTTATTATAAGACAATTCCTTACCGTTTAATTGCTTGGCGGAAACAGCCGACGGACCGGAATACTTCGGATCAACATACAACGCGGCGCGCTGATGCGGATTTTCGCCATAGCGCAATTCAGAAGACAATTTTATAGCGGAAGAAACAGTTTCAGGGAACGTCGCAACCCCGTCGTGTTCGGCAAAATACCGAGCGATTGCCGCGTCATAGGAAGCCGTATGGGCGAAAGCGTCGCGAGCCAAACTGCGTCGCATTTGAAGAGACAACGCGCCGTTTTGTTGAATCTGTTCAAGAACGGGACCATACTGCCCCGCATTGGTCACTATGCCGACAAACTTATGATTCTTAGCTGCGGCGCGTACCATTGTGGGACCGCCAATATCGATATTTTCAATTGCTTCGGCGTCTGTAACGCCAGGTTTGGCAATAGTGGCTTCGAAGGGATAAAGATTGACGACGATCAATTCAAAAGGTTCAATCCCATGCTCACGGGCAGATTTCATGTCGCTCTCATCGTCACGTCGACAGAGAATACCTCCGTGAACCTTAGGATGTAATGTCTTAAGCCGACCGCTCATCATTTCGGGAAAACCTGTGTACTCAGTCACGTCTGTCACAGGAACTCCGTTCGTCTCAAGGTGGCGTTTTGTTCCTCCTGTGCTAAAAATTTGTACGCCTGACGCGACAAGGCCTTTGGCAAATTCAGTCAAGCCTGTTTTATCACTGACGCTGATCAAAGCTCTCTTAACCTGAGGATCCATATAACGTCCTTTCGTTCGCTACGCCACATTTACAACGCAAAAATACCGTTACGTTTGGCGTTTTACACATGCTCGGGAATGTCCTTCCGCTCTAAAACGCCGAGTAATTCCATCTTAAATTTTCTATTGCCACAACAAACGGTCAAGCCCCCCTTGCCTTACGACGCGAGCACTTATCTCGGCTGTAAAACATAGCCGCGAGCGCGAGCAAGACAAATAGTTCTGCCTTGATCATCCAGTACCACGACGTCGCCAACAGTGGTGGAACGAGTCCGACTAATTTCACGAGCTTTCGCAATGAGTCGTCCGGAAGTTGCCGAACGACAGTAAGAAATCGACACGTCAAGCGAAACTACCGATTCCTCGTTATAGTTCGAGGCGGCCGCCCAAGCATAATCAGCCAAAGAAAACAATACGCCTCCTTGACACAAGCCAACCCCGTTCAAATGTTCCGGTCCGATCGTCAACTCGGCAACGGCGTTGCCCACGCCCGCTTCCACAAGCTTTATACCGATAGTTTGACAAATAAAACGATCGGCAAGCATACGTTCAAGTTGTTTTTTATGATTCTCGGCAAGCGCGTCTTTGCGTAATTCTTGTTCGTCTTTCATAGAGTCTGACGTCTACCTATCCAAACGAATGTGATTTGTGGCGACAAAAACATTGTTGTGCTGAATACGAACGGTAAATCCGACTTGCTCTCCCATCGCCTCAAGATCGTATTGAATATTCTGTAAATCTAGATTGGGGTTAACTTCCACTTGTCCAATTAGTAAGAACTCTCCGTCATGAGTAATATTCCCATACAAATCGACAATATTGATTTCTTTGTCTCCCAGATAACGCGTAAACTGAGAAACAATTCCTTTGCAGTCCTTTCCAAAAGCGGTAATCACGTAAATATTCGGATTTGCGTCCACTGTTTGAACTTCGGAAATCGACGCCGGAAACAAGATCGCCTGACACCCCTCCAGACGAGGTTCGCGAAGAATAATTTCTTTCAACTGTTCAGGATCCATCTGTTCGGGCATAGAAAACGTCATTATCAACGTGAAGTAACCGTCCAAAACCGTTTGACTGCATGACGAGATGTTTCCGTCCAAACTAACAATCGCAGAACTTACGCCGGCGACGATTCCAGGACGGTCTACCGCCGTTACGTTAATAACATACCCGTTGTTCATTTTCTTTCCTCAAAAGCTATTTGACAATGTCTTGTTTGCGCAAAGCGTTCGTATTGGCGCCGTTTGTTTGTTGCCGAATACAATCTCTCTATTCTTCACGAACGCTAAACTCTAATTTCCAACTTCTATCGCCGCCGGTCTCTTCACACCATATCTCCAAGGCCCCCAACTCAGTTACCACTGAACGAAACCGTACCGTAACAAACGAAGGAACGCTCTCGTTTGTCTCGGAATTGTCGGCAAAATCGTCCAATTTTGTCTCAATCGGCGCGGTTTCTTGCAAGTCTGAATCTTCGTCGCCTTCATGCCAATCAAGAATCGTTCCCGGCTGATCATGAGGCCTCGACGTCGAAGAAAAGAAACGAAAGAGCGCCGATTCGCCAATAGTCAATTCAAACTCATCTGACGGGACGACGCATTCTGTTCCCTCTTCCATACCAAACGGCGCGACGCACAGAGCTTTTAGGGGTCTAGCGACGCCGGGTATCGCTAATCCTGACGACTCGACGCCGATGTAGTACGAACGAGCCGAGGCGGCTCGAATTCTAATACCTCCGTTTTTTTTGACTCTGCCATAAAAAGCGGCGCCGCAAGACACCGCTTGGTCCAAGTTGGCACAAGGCGACAAATCGCATGGGCTCGTTTCAGGAAACCATTTTTCAAGTTGTTCTTGAAAACGTTCCTTTAACAAACGCGAGTTAAATACGCCGCCGTTAAGAAGGAAGTGCGACGGAGAAACAATTGTTCCGTCTTCCTGAACGCATGAATTAAGAAACTTGGCCACGTGACGCGTAATTGCCGCGTCTACCTCGTATGGTAATCCAACTTCTCGAAGCCCCATTCCAGAACGAGATTTTGGACGGTCGGAAAAATTGCAAAGCGGGAAAAAACCGTCAAGAATAATCGACGTCGCGTCTTGTTTTGGAAACTCAACGGAAACAGCCTCGCCAATCATGCGGCTCGATCGCCCCAAAACGGAAATCTTGACTGAGTCGTTATCGGGCGATTCATTTGTCCGTAGAAGAATCTCTTTCGCCGATCGGCACTGACGTTGTAACGCAACGGACTGCCATGGATTGAGTTTTACGCCCTGACGAGAAAAAAGTTCAGTGGCGTGATAAGCAAGTGCCAAATCAACGTTATCGCCGCCCAACAGGAGCCGATTTCCAACGGCTAAACGATTCAAAAGGAAATCCCCATCCTCCTCCTCGACGCGAACCATGGACAAGTCCGTAGTGCCGCCCCCGACGTCGCAAATGAAAATTACGTCGCCAACGCGCAATTCCTTACGCCAATCGTCGCCTTTTTCCGACAACCAAGCATACAAAGCCGCTTGCGGTTCCTCCAAAAAAAGAAACGTTTCCGGATTTAAACCAGCCAAGACAGCCGCTTCGCGCGTAAGCTCTCTGGCGCTTTCGTCAAAAGACGCGGGCAACGTCAGCACTACTTGCTGTTCGAAAATAGGATCGTCGGGAAAAGCATAGTCCCAAGCCGCGACCAAGTGAGCCAAATAGCGTTTCGACGCTTCCACCGGCGATACTTTTGCCGCCGCGTCGCAATTCCAGGGAAGAATAGGGAGACGGCGATCTACTTTTGTACAGGTCAACCAGGACTTAGCCGACGAAATCGTTTGTTCAGGGGAATCGGCGGCGCGTCGACTTGCTATTTCACCAACAAGATACAACGCCTCCGGTTGAGTCATACCGGAATTGGCGTTTTTGGGTGACGAATCAGTAGAACTACGTCCCAAGATACGCTGAAAAAACCCCCTTTTTCCAGATTTCTGGTTTGGCGCTTTTTCAGAAGGATTAGTAGTGACGCTCGGTAATTCCTTTGAAATATCGTCGGCAAGATCGTCAAGCGAATCCCAGGGCAAACCCCAATTAGCAGACGATCGTTCTTCCTCAGAACCAATATACAAACACGAAGGTAACTGCGGAAGCTCCTCAATAACAGACGGAGCCACAAATTGGGGAATACTTAGATTTTGAGGTTCGTCGACGCCATCCAAACGACAATACGCTAATTCGGTATTAGTCGTTCCTAAATCAATTCCAATTGAGTATTTCATTAATAAATGTAGGACCCATAAAGAAATCTTGAGAGCGAGCTCTTACGCAAGATTTCATCATTACTTCAACACAGTTCTTCAAAAAGGACCTTCGTTGCAACCTGTCGAAACGAAGGAAAACGCCGAACCTAAAACGCTAATCGAGCACATCCCATTATACGTCGTCTTTCAAGAAATATAAGGAGGCCAAACCAGAGGCGTTTCCATGTTTTCGGGAGTTAATTGCCCCCAGATAAGCGTAAAAAAAGAGGAACGTTCGCCAACGCTCTCTGCCGTAACCGTCAAAAAGCAACTGGCAAACGTTCCTCAGACATGAAGCGATAAAATAACGATACTTACCGCAATATGAGTATTATTGAACTTTACTTTAACTCTTCAAATTCTTCGGGAAGCCATACTGGAAGATCCTTAATCAAATCCTTAGCCTCTTCCGAGGTCGGCACGCCCCATTTATCGAAGAACGGTCCCAAATTCTTACCGACATTGCGAGAAAGTCGAACCATCCACTGGTCTCTTTTCTCGGCGTCGTTTCGCGGCAACTCCTCGGGAGAGGCTTTACGATACTCGGAAACTGCGCGTAAAAAAGGCTCCCATCCAAATTCGTTTCGAAGTTGAACGGTCATGTTCAAAGCTAAGAAGGGATCTTTTTTCCAGTCTTCAAACCGGGAGCCGTTTGCCATATATCGTCGCAATTTTTCCATTCGATTCGCTTTCGACAAATCTTTTCGAGCTTGTTCGGGAGGAAGGCCGCATAATTTCTCCATGATATACAGAGTAAAGTAATTGACGGTAACTTCTCCTGAACCGTCAAAAGTCCAATAGGAAGACTGATGATTATGTCCAAATTCATGGAAGAATCCCCAGTCGCCCTTGGTCGTTAGTTGCGAATTATTGACAAGCGTTTTTTCAACGTCCATATGCGTCATCACCGGATACCCGCTATGCATATAACCGGCCGAAATCTCACGATCGCATGTAATTCGCTCAGGACGTTCTCGATAGTAGGGACCGGACGCAAATTCTGCCTCTAGCTGAAGAATTCTATCCCATGTGTCGAGGAGAGCCTGCGGATCGTCCAAATCTCGAATAACTGACGAAGGAACTGTAACAACAACCTCTTTACCCTGCAATTCTGCCCATGGGGCGGAAGCGTTTCTTAACGATTGCCAACTTTTCAAACTCGTAACGCCTTTAACAAAATACGGAGCGGCGACAGCGCCTGAAATTTCAAAATCAACCGCGCCCAGCCCGTCAGATTTACCCCCGGAAGGAACAACGATGTAGACAAGGCCTCCGAAAGGATTGACTACTTTCGTTTCAGGAGAGACGACCGTCTTTTCCAGAGAAATTTCAGGATAACGCGTCCAGTTTTTCAAATGCCACAGACGATCGGAATGAACGCCAATTCTAACTCGATACGGCTTGGAAAAACTGGCCAAAATTTCAGGGTCGACCTTTATGGAGATTATTTCCCCAGGAGCCGCGTATAATCCGGTCGAAGCCCAACCGGGCGTGTCTGTTTTCACAACAACCTTTGCAGAATCAATCCGTTCCGCGTCTTCTGGAACGGAACCGGGGAAATCATTTCCAGCCGCAAAAGCCGGAATCGTTTCAACGTCAACGTCGTTAAGCTCTTGACTATGAAGATAGCGTTCCGTCTGAACGGCAACGGTAAGACGACTGATTAAATCGTCTTCACGAATCGGATTCTTTGCCGTAGGAACAAGATCAATTGAAAAACTGTCGACGACGGAATCGAAATGAACACGACTTTCATTGGGAAGATAACGATAAATCAGCGCGAGGGTCGACGCGACCTGTCGAGCGTCCTCACGAGGGAGGGCGGATACGTCCGCTTTCTTTGCGTTCAAATCGGAAAGAAACTGCAAAGCTACGCCGCCTGCAACGTATTTTGACGCGCCGACAAGGTCGGAGGTTATCAAATAACCGTTGTTGGCAGTCGGAGCCAACATTCCTTCGGTCCATGCAAGAGGAACTCCGTATTTGGCAAAGTTTCGGTTGCCAGGATGATCGTCTTTCAACGATTTTCCAGGATTCAGTTGACTCCAGCCCCATCCTAAACCGCAAGTTACAAACCCCGATCCTTTATGGACAGCTTTCATAAGCGAGGCGTATTCAGAATCCTTCAGAGCGGTAGCTCCGGCGATAAAAACGTCAAAATCATCGTCAATCGAAGATACTGACTGCGCGTCAAAGCCCTGTCCTTTGAGAAATTCTGCCGTTTTAGAATCTTTCCAAACGGCCACGCGAATAGTTTGGTCGGACGAATTGTCTTCTTTACCTGACGTCCAACGCAAGACATTGTCAAAAAAACGAGTAACGGAAGGAGAAACGCTCATCGCGCCGACGTTACAGTAATCGGTATGACCAAAAGCCGTCACACGCCCCTTGCCAACGAAAGCGGCGGCGACAACCGACTCATAAACGCCCTCTTCATACTCGCCTAAAACGACGGGGAAAGCGGCGTCTCCCAAAGTTGCAATCGGACCGGGCGCGCCATGTTTCGGCAAAACGTCGGCGCCTTCCGTTAGATATCCTACGCTATCCGTATACGAAAACGGAGTTTCTTGCGCGGTAACGAGCGACGAAGAAATAATAAACGGTAAAGCAAGTAGCGCGCATATACACGCCCGACTAAATATTCTCATAAAAATTTCCTTCAAATAGTCGTTTACAAAACAATAGGCGTCGTGAACAAAGTCACGAAAACACTGAGGTCAATCGTCGACAAACGTCCCAACCTCATGCGAATGGGAGTCAAATCCTTGGAGATACTCGATAATCTCGGGCGCGTCGTCCGTAAACTCAAAAAAGTAATGTTTCCGAATATGCTGAAGAAGCATGCGTTTTTGAGCGCCGGTTGGAACCGCCGATTCATTAGCTTTTTCCAGAATATCAGCCTCGCTACCATAGACAAGAGGTTTCAGAACGCCCCGGCCGGATAGTTTAGAAAAACGCAACCCCTTTAAGCGTCGCCCTTCGGCAGTTTGGGCCACATACCCCTGAACCAACACAAACGAACCGACGTCAGGCAATTTATCGGGAGCTCTTTTAATAGCTTCAAATCCGTTGCCAACGTTAACAAACCATCCTTCATTTGCTTTCCAATAAGCAATCTCACGATCCGTTCCCAAGACCACATAGAGATTGTCAGGACGCAATCTCCTAACCTTTAAAGGTTCGTTAACGTCGATTTCAGGACTCTTAACGTCAACTGTTCCAACAGACGTCTGAACGGGTTCAAGTTGGATTAAGATGGGGTTACGACACTTTGGACAACGACGTGTTTGTCCGAGAAGTTCGTCTTTTGCGTCGATCTTACTGCCGCAACTCTTACATACAATACGGATTGTCATTTTTCTTCCCTACATATGAATCTGATATTCCAGCGAAGGCGCAGGACTAGTCCTACGTCGCATAAAATGCGCAGGCGCTAACGTCGTTCGTCGAAAAACGCCGCGACAGTTATTCTCACGCGGTATATTTTAACAAACTTTTCCAACGGTGAGTCATTATATTGAAAAAATATTATAATGAAAGAAAGCTTCCTCAAATCTCGCAGAAAACAAAAGGAGCGCGACAATTTCCACCTCTTTTGAGACATGGTTTTGCACTGATTCAACGTTAATTCACGATTTGTCTCACATCGGCAATCGTTCTGTTAAAAGCAGTTGCAAAATCGAGTTAGACGAACAACAACAAGGTTATAAAGCATGATTATTCCCTACTATTGCGAAGACTACCCGGAAGATCCCCCTGAGCCTTGCTACCGTCCTATCAAAAAAGATGACAAAAACGCAAAAGAAAGAGAAAAACAACAGCCAGCGGAATCGACTGAGACGACGAAAAACAACACGGTCAATCGTATTATTCAGCCCCGATTTAACGAGAAAAAAAGCGACTCTTGATATCGGTGTCACTCTTGAAGCGCTATTTCTTTTCGAAGCATTGTAAAAGAATAAATATTTACGTTTTGTCCGTCATAAACAACGGTAAACTCGCGTCCGTAAATCTATTGCGTTTGTTCCATCAAAGTAAGATCGACGTTGTAATCACCCTTCCGACGGGGAATTTCAAATTCGTCGAATTCTTGGAATCTACGCTAATAATCCTTATGCCAGCTTTATCGCGAGGAGTTTCGTTCGGTTCTTCTCCATAAGAACTTATTGTTGCCCATTGTTTTGCGGAGTTTTTCCTGACTTAACAGCGTGATAACGCGGATTATCAGACTGTCCCGTGATCTCGTATAAAAAACGACTCGGAATCGTCGCCTTCATTTTTCCTCGATTCAAACGTTGAACGGCCAGAGACAGAGTCAAACGTTTCTGCGCTCTTGTAACGCCAACATAGCAAAGTCGTCGTTCTTCTTCAATTCCTTGTTCGGATAAATCTTCTATTGAACGTCGGTGCGGGAGTATTCCTTCTTCTAAACCTACCATATAAACTTCTGGAAACTCAAGACCTTTAGCGGCATGATAAGTAGAAAGCAACACAGCGTTGTCTTGCGCTACCTTGTCTTGTTTCGAAGAAAAGTCAGATCCGCCCAATGCAGAGTCGTCAAGAAAGGAAGATAAAGTTCCATTAGGATGCTCTTTCAAATACGAAGCCACCGCGTCAAGAACTTCTCCGACAGAATCGTTACGCGCTTTTCGTTCGGCCTCGTCGGGATAAAGACGAACCAATTCGTCTTGATAGCGAATTGCCTCTAAAAAAGATTCGACTGTTTTAGGCGAAAAATTGACGCGAAATTTTTGCGCTTGCGTCTTCATCAACAAGCGAAAATTTGTTATTGCGTCCTGCGTCTTTGGATCAAGAGATTGAAACGCCTCTGATTCTGCTTTTAGAGCGTCCCAAATGGGTTTCTTATTGGAAATAGCAAACTGTCTAAGTTTACCAAGAGTCGCTGATCCGATATGTCTCGGGGGCGCATTAATAATTCTTAGCAGAGAGACGTCGTCTCTGGGGTGAATCAACGCGCGAAAATAGGACATAATGTCTTTAATTTCTTTACGATCAAAGAACGATTGTCCCCCGACGATATTGTATGGAATTTTTGCGGCTCGCAACTCCATTTCAAAAGCGCGCGGTTGTTCGTTAGTACGAAACAAAATAGCAAAGTCGCGAGGCCTTCTATGAGCTTCGTCAATACGACGCTGAATCGAGGCGACAACACGTTTTGCCTCAGCGTCTCCGTCTTGGCACCGCAATATATGCGGAGTCTCGCCTTGAACGATAGAACGCAATCTTTTCGAGTGTCTTAGTCTGTTAAATTCAATGAGTCGATTGGCCCAACTGAGTATCTGTTCGGTAGATCGATAGTTCTCCTCCAAGCGAACAGTTTTAGCGTCAGGCCAGTCTCGTTTAAAATTTAAAATATGACGAACCTCAGCGCCTCGCCATCCATAAATCGCCTGATCGTCGTCGCCTACGACGCAAAGATTACGATGAGTCTCCGCTAGTCCGCTGATAATTCGGTATTGACTCATATTCGTATCTTGATACTCGTCAACCAAAATCCGATCGAAACGCGCCGCTTCCTTTTGCTTCACTTCTGGAAAACGTTCAAACAACTCTTCGGTAAGTAAGAGAATGTCGTCAAAATCAACTGCGCCAAGATCACGAAGTCGATTTTGGTAGGAGGCGTACGCCGTCGCAAAAAGGTAGTCTTGCGAATACTGCGCCGTTTCTAACGCTTGAGACGGTCTAATCCCTGCTGACTTCCACTCGCTTACTTTTTTTAAAAAATCGCTGGGACGCGTTGAACCGTTTGTTTTATAATCTCGTAAAAGCTGACGCGCTATCGATTCCTGATCGCCGCGATCATAAATAGAAAACTGATTTGGGAACCCCAACAAATGAATCTGCCGTCGCAAGATTCTCACGCAAAGGGAATGGAATGTAGAAATCTCCGGCTTTTTATTATCGCTTCGTTTAGGAAGCAAGGCGGCGACACGTTCCAGCATTTCACGAGCAGCCTTGTTAGTAAACGTAACGGCAAGGATACGATCAGGTTCGACGCCGCTCTTAATAAGCCGCGCGATTCTATAAGTAACCACCCTCGTCTTTCCAGTCCCCGCGCCGGCCAATACCAGAAGCGGCCCAGAAAGCGTTTCGACGGCAGAACGTTGGGCGGCGTTTAACGACATGCTTTTCCTCTATGCGTCAACGTTGGTCGACAGATTTTCTTCAAATTCCAATCGCGCTTCTCTCAGAACTTTACGTACTAATAAATCGACGTCCATTCCGTCGGCTTGCGCTAAATAATTCAAGACAACGCGGCTCCGAAGCGCCGGAGGAGCCGCTCGCTCAATATCTTCCAACGCGACTACAGATCGCCCGGCAAAAGCGGCGAAAGCCTTTGCGCCCAAAACCAGAGCCTGACTAGCCCGTGGTCCGGCTCCCCACTCGACATACTGCTGCGTTACGTCGGTGGAGATTTTCGTTTGCGGACGCGTTTTCCGTACGATTTTGACGGCGTATTCGGCAAACGTTCTTGAAATCGGGATGCGTCTTACCAAACTCTGAAACGTTAACAATTCCTCACGAGAAATCGCCGACGGCGCGGGGGATACCATTTCTCCAGTTGTTCGCAACGCCATTTCAACTTCGTCTGACGCCTTTGGATAGTCAATTTTGGAACTAAAAAGGAATCGGTCGAGTTGAGCTTCTGGAAGAGGATACGTTCCCTCGTTCTCGATGGGATTTTGGGTAGCCAGAACGAAAAAAGGCGCCTCAAGTTCATATTTCTTACCGTTGATCGTAACCTGTCTCTCTTGCATCGCCTCCAATAAGGCAGATTGGGTTTTCGGAGGAGTCCGGTTGATTTCGTCGGCTAATAGGACGTTCGTAAACACGGGGCCCGAAAAAAACTCGAACGTTCGTCCGCCAGGCAAGCCGGAATCCTGTAATATCTCGGATCCTAAAACGTCGCTCGGAGTCAAATCAGGCGTGAATTGAATTCGATTAAACTTTAAATCCAGTTTATTCGCAATTAGACGCACAATGTGAGTTTTGCCCAAACCGGGAACGCCCGTCAACAGGACGTGTCCGCCGGCAAACACAGCGGCCAGAATCTCCTCAAGTACTTGTTTTTGCCCGAAGATTTCGTTTTCCAATTGTTGTAGAAGGAAGTTTTTGAATTCGCCAAACTTGTTCAGAAGTTCAACGTCGGATTCTTTTAAAACACAACTATTGTTTTCCATAACTCCTCCAACTGAAAGCCGAGTCTTTACAATCGAAGTCTCAACCACAACAATGGTAAAGCAAAACCGAACGAATTCCGCCATATTATAGCGATATTCGCTCGGTTCACAATCTAAGTAACGTTAAAAACAAAGAAACGATCGCCGGCAGGAAAAGGGGGTTATTTCTTCGTCTTATCGTTTCGTTCTCGCAATATCGCTTCTTGAATGCTTGCAGGTACTCTTTTGTACTTCAAGAATTCCATCGAAAACACGCCTTGACCTTGAGTCATGCCCCGCAGAATCGAAGAGTAGCCGAACGTCTCGGCAAGAGGAACTTCGCCGACTAAACGACATGACGAACCGGTTGTCTCCGTCGCAGTAATCATGCCGCGCCGGCTGGACAGATCGCCTACGACATTTCCCTGGAAATTTTCTGGACATTCAATTTCAATTTTCATAATAGGCTCAAGAATAGCCGGCTTCGTGCGCGGAAAGTTTTCTCTTAATGACGTCTGAGCACAAATGCGAAAAGCCAAATCGCTTGAATCTACTGTATGGTACGATCCGTCGTCGATCACGATTTTCAAATTGACGACGGGAAAGCCGGCAATCGGTCCTTTTTCTAAAGATACTCGATATCCTTTTTCAATAGCGGGAATATAGTTTGCGGGAATAACGCCGCCCGTGATTTGCTCCTCAAATAGGAAAGGTTCGTTTGTTTCCTCATCTTCTGGGATAGGAGACATGATACCGCAAATGTGAGCGAATTGTCCGGAACCCCCTGATTGTTTTTTATGCTTTGTGTCAAATCTAATCGTCTCGGTCGGGGCCTCGCGATAATTGACCTTGGGCGCCGAAGTTTCCACTTGAACCTTATATTCCCGACGAATTCGTTCAACGTAGACGTCTAAATGCAACTCGCCCATCCCCGCAATAAGCGTCTCCCCGCTCTCAGGATCCGTTTTAACAGTCAATGTGGGATCTTCTTTACGGAAACGATAAAGGGCTTTTCCTAATCGATCGGCGTCGCGAGATTCCAAGGGTTTAATAGCGACTTGAATAACGGGTTCAGGAACGAAAATTGATTCCAAAGCGCAGTAATCAGGTTCCTCGCAAAAAGTCTCGCCAGAAGAACAATCGATTCCAATAACGGCAACGATGTCTCCCGCTCCAGCTTCGTCAAGTTCGACTCGCTGATCGGCATGCATTCGAAAGACACGACTGATCCGTTCCTTTTTTCCGGTGCGCTGGTTATAGTAGGAACCGCCCTTTACCAACTTTCCCTGGTAAATACGCATAAAAGTCAGCGTGCCGTACGGATCTTCGACAATTTTAAAAGCCATGGCGACAAGAGGCTTGGAATCGTCGGGAATTAATTCGAATCTTTTTTCTTCGCCAGTTTCGGGATCGGTACGGAAAGCGCGAGCGTCTCTTTCGATCGGAGAAGGAAGATAACGTCCAATTGCGTCAAGCAACGGTTGAACGCCCTTATTTCTGTACGCGCTCCCCATAAAGACGGGCGTTAATTGTCTTGAAAGCGTAGCGTCTTTGACAACTTTGTGAATCAGTTCTTCCGAAACGTCTTTTTCTTCCAATAGAAGTTCCATCAATTCGTCGCTGTACATAGACAGCGATTCCAACATCGCTCTCCGCGACTCTTCAAATTCGGAAACCAATTCGTCAGGAATCGATTCATATCGTACTTTTTCGCCCTGTTCGCCGTCGAAGTATATCGCCTTGCCTGTAATTAAATCAACGACGCCTTGGAAGCTCTGCTCGACGCCGATAGGAATTTGCATCATGACGGCGTCGCAGTCCAGTTTATCGCGCAACTGTCGCACGACTTTGCGAGGATCTGCGCCGGTTCGATCCATCTTATTGACAAACGCCAGGCGTGGGACACCATAACGTTTCATCTGTCGATCGATTGTCAGCGACTGCGCTTGAACGCCGCCGACAGAACATAGAACCAAAACGGCCCCGTCTAAAACTCGAAGACTGCGCTCAACTTCAACTGTAAAATCAACGTGTCCGGGCGTGTCGATCAAATTAATCGTCGTATCGCGCCAATGAACTCTCGTCGCGGCGCTGGTAATTGTAATCCCGCGTTCCTGTTCGAGTTCCATATGGTCCATCGTCGCGCCGCCATCGTGAACCTCGCCTAGTTTATGGGTTCTTCCCGTATAATATAAAATCCGCTCGCTCAGCGTAGTCTTACCTGAATCGATATGAGCGGAAATTCCAATATTTCGGCAGTTTTGCAAAGTAGAAGTCATTTAGAGCCCCATGAACATAGCGTTCCGCTAATCCTCTTTCAATCGACAGACGTCGCCTGACCGCGTAGCGGCAGTTTCTCGCAAAAACGCAAAAGTCGAAATCACCGATGAAACCGCTTCACCACACAAATTGCGTCAAAAAACAAGCGACGACACTTATGTAAAATACCCTATCAACACGTCGGCGCTATTATTTGTCATTTGCATTTTTTTTCAAGAGGGAAAAATAAAAAACTGGCAATAAATCTTTAACATATCCTTAGTTACACAGTTTGCTAATTCAATTCATACCTGTGAGTTGATACTTCAAAAACGAAACGCAATCATACATCCTTGCTTAAAAGTCTTAAAGAAAAACCCCTATACCAGTGTAGACGTCAGACTCTGGAATTGTTAGAATCGCCTACCGACATGAGCGTTTAAACAAGTCAAAACCTACGCCATAGCTCGCCGACATGATCCAAGAGTCGACGCCGTTTTAAGTCAAGGACGACGAAACATGAAAAGTACGACCAAAAAATTGACCTGGCTTGGTCATAACTGTTTTATATTTGAATATGGCGACGCAAAGTTTATCGTCGATCCGTTCCTCATTCCAGACTCGTCGCCCTTTTCAGCAGAAAGCATCGCCGCAGACTACGTTCTCGTCTCTCACGGTCACGACGATCATTGCGCCGACGCTCTCACGATAGCCAGGAAGAACAACGCGTCTGTTGTCGCCGTTGCTGAAATCGCCGGTTTTTTCACAAAAAGAGGGGTTAAAACGGAACCCGTCAACATCGGCGGAGCGATCTATCTTCCTGTTTCCGGCGACGCGAGTGTTCCGAAAGCTCAGATTCTCGCGGTTCAAGCGCCGCACAGCTCAACGCTTCCTCAGGGAGACCACGGAGGCAATTCTCTCGGATTTGTCGTTTCGTTTTCTCAAAACGGCGTCAGTCTTTCC
>JAFZNK010000134.1 GCA_017550965.1 Thermoguttaceae bacterium | reverse complement strand
GACGCGCCCGGTTCCGACGACGCCAAGCGTCTTGCCGCCAAGTTGATACGAGGTTTTGCCAAGCGCTTTGCGTTCCCATCGCCCTTCGACGAGCGACTGGTGCGCGGCGGCGATATTGCGGCTGACCGCGAGCATCAACGCAAACGTCAGCTCGGCGGTCGAAACGGTGTTCCCAGCCGGCGTGTTCATGACGGCGATTCCATGTTCGGTCGCCGCGTTAAGGTCGATGTTGTCGACGCCCACGCCCGCGCGAGCGATCGCCTTCAGCGTCGTATTGCCCTCGAGAGATTCCGCCGTAATTTTAACCCCGGAACGACAGATCGCGCCGTCGTATTCATTGAGAGCCTGGCGGAGTTCTTCGCCTTTTAAACCGGTGCGGACGTCGTATTCAATACCGGCGTCTTCCATCATTTTCAAACCGTCTTCGGCCAACGGGTCAAGGACAATAATCTTCGACATTTACAATTCTCCAAAATACGCGTTTTTAAAAACGCTCGTTTCTTTTACCTACGCCCCGCGATCACGTTTGGATTAGTCGTCCCGCTAAGGCGTCGCTCAATCGATAAAAATTTATCATTCAATGAAGGTTCGTCAAGTTCGCAAAAAGAGCTATTCTCCCCTTTTTGGCATTTTTTTGGATGAAAAAATAAGACTTAACTAACTTTCATCGTTTCAAAACGCAAATTCGGTCTGATTTAACGCTCTAACGCGCCGATCGGGTAAGAAGACGTGGAAAAACGCCCGATCCTTGGCAAAAATCAGATCAACAGAAGTAAAGAATAGGAAACAGAGACAAAGATTAACAATAACGCCAATTTTTGCGGACGCAAGCAAACGAACGCTCAGAAAAGATTCGCGCCGATCGAGCGACAATCGACAATAACGACGACGTCTAAGTTAGTTTAAACTAACTTTATTAGACTTTGCGGAACCGTTTGTTTAAACTCCTATCGCGTAGGGCAAATACTCCAGTAAAGCCGGAAGTTCCTGCCAGAGTTTGACAAGCTGATACAGCGCGTAAATCGAGCCGAGCAAAAGGCCGCTCCAAAAAACCGTCTGCGCGATCTGACCTTGCAGCCACGCGATCTCATAAGGCGCCGTCTTTTGAAATCGAAGCGCTTTCACCGAATGAAACACGCCGAACAGCCCGATCGGCAAACAGCAGAAGAGCGTCAACAGGATATTTTGAGCGAGAAAAGAACGAAAGGGAGGAATCTCCGACGCGGAGTCCCGATCGTCGTAATCGTAGTCGTAATTGTAAGGATACGGAAAGTTATAGAAAGAATAGGCGTTGAAATACTCCGCGCGCGTCGGTTCGACCCGTTCGCAAACCGCCGTCTGCTCCTCCGCGACCGGCTTGCCGCAAACCGTGCAAAACTTCGCGTTTTCCAACAACTCCGAACCGCAATAACGACAATACACGAAAATTACCTCTCAATTACGACTTAAATTCAAACGCCCCAAAGACGCTGTCGTTCTTATTTTAACAGACGTCGGCGCGACAATCAAGAGAAAAACGAGCGGTAAAAAATGCCGCGACGACAAAGGAGTCGCTTTCCTCATAAGGGTAAATTGCGAAGAACCGCGTAGGCGATCAGCAAAACGAGCGCGGCGCGCCCTATCTGCAGAAACGAAGCGCGAAAACGACTTTCTCCGCGCCAAAGATCGATTAGTTCGCAAACGTAAAGATAAAATACCGCGACGAGGCCGGGAACGACGAGCAGGTTATGCCGAAACGCGCCGAGAACGTCGCCGTGAAGAAGTCGCTGAAGCGCTCGCGTCGAGCCGCAGCCGGGACAATAGAGCCCGGTCGTTTCGTGAAAGAGGCACGGGGGGAGTTTGATCCAGTCGGGTTTCAACGCCAGAAACGCCGCGACGCCAATCGCGACGAGCGCGCCCGAAAAGAGCAAAAGCCAGAATTTCCGCCGATGAGAAGCCATAAAACGATCCGCGCGTAAACGACGCGAGCCCGAACCTTACGATTCGAGCTCGCCTGCATTAACGCTTCATACGTTCAGAAGAAACTCAAACGAGCTTCTGCATATTCGCGACGTTAATCTTGACCGCTTCGCACGACTTCGCGAAAAGCGCCTTTTCTTCGTCGGTCATTTGAACCTGGACGATCTTCTTGACGCCGCCTTCGCCGAGGACGACCGGAACGCCGACGTAATAGCCGCCGACTTCGTATTCGTCGCCGCAGTAAGCGACGCACGCCATAACGCGGTTTTCGTCGCGAACGATCGCTTTGACCATCTTGGCGGTGGAAGCGGCGGGGGCGTAATACGCGGAGCCGGTCTTGAGAAGGTTGACGATTTCGCCGCCGCCGACGCGAGCGCGCTGAACGATTTCGTCAAGGCGTTCG
>JAFZNK010000133.1 GCA_017550965.1 Thermoguttaceae bacterium | reverse complement strand
CGATTGGGCGACGATCGCGCAAGGGATTACAGACGCCAATTACGTCGATAGTAGCGCGCTCTCGGGAACGAGCTATTCATACCGCGTAAGCGCTTATCGAGAGGGAACGTATTCCTCGAATTTGACGTCTGGCGTCGGCGTTCTCACGACGTCGGCGACGGCGCCGACGGTTCCAACAGGCTTTTCCGCATTGCGTTACGGGGACGAGTACGTCGTCGCGACGTGGAAGCCGTCTCCCGGCGCGACGTCGTATACCGTTTTGCGTTCGACGGACGGTTGTCAGACGTGGCCTTACGTCGCGACCGTATACGACGCGAGCTATATCGACGACGATATTGAGCCCGGCGTAACGTACGTCTATCGCCTGCGCGCCAATAATTCGGCGGGCCATTCCGCATGGACGTTCGTTTCGGGCTACGGGTTCGGCACGACGCCCGCGTCGTTAACGAACGGTCTCGATCCGACGACCGACGTCGCGCTGCCGGGTTACGACGTTGCGTTTACGCGCGGCTCGAATCCATCCGGACTAGTCGACGCGACGCTCGCGGCGCGAGAAGGCTCTGCAATTGTTAAGCAGTCGGCGCAGGACGGAACGGTAACGCTCAACGCGACGACGGGCGCTTGGAGTTACGCGCCGACGTCGGCGACGGTTGTGAACGGGGTAACGTCTGGCGCGCTCGATCTCTTTTCAATTGAGACGTTCGATTCGGACGGCGTTTCGCAAGACGAGATGTACGTAATCGTAGAAGCGCCCGACGAACCGGCGCCGTACGCGCCGAGTTCGACTCCGGTCGCGCGCGCGGACAGTTTCGTCGTAATTAATATCAGAACGCTAGGAGCGCTTTCGCCGATCGTTCTCGATCCGCTGGAAAACGACAGCGCGACGTCGACGGGAACGCTTACGCTCGTAAGCGCGACGCTGAGCAATCCGAACGCGGGAACGCTCGCCGTCGGTCAAGATTCCCGCTCCCTTGAATTCTATCCGGCGCAAGGCTTTACGGGGGACGTATCTTTCTCGTATACCGTTTCCGACTCCGCGTCGAACGCGACGACAAACGGAGCGGCGAGCCTGCGCGTAACGGCGCCGCCTAGCGCGTGGCAGCCCGGGGTTCTAGCGCTCGGCGCGACGACGGTCGCAGGCTCGACGACGATCCCGACGTCGATTTCGCCGACTTTTGCGGACGGGAGTTATTCCTTTGTCATAACGGACTCGGCGGACGTCGACGGCGTCCATTATAGCGCGACGCTGTCCGTGGTCGTCTATGACCGCGGCGGAGTCTATCGCTATCATGAAACGCGTTCGTGGACGTACGGTTACGTATCAGGCGCGATAAGCTATTCCGGCGGAATCGATTCCGATTACGGCTATAGTCTCTCGCCAGTTAGAGAGAGCCTAAAATACAAGGTAAGCGGTCGAGACGTCGCCTATTGTCGTTCGGGCTCGCAGACGGGCATGCTAACGGAGACGAACGATTACGTCTATACGGCGAGCGAGGTGAACGGAACGTTTCGAGACTCGACGTATAGTAAACGAACGCGGAACGAGACGGGTACGACGACGACTCTCGGGACAGAAGTTCTCTACGGCGAATCGGTTCGAGTTAGGAGCGACGCGTTCCACACTAGTTTTGAAAACGCGATTCAGACGCATGAAACGGTTCTCGGCGTCGAGTCGGGTCATTATCGCGGGCTAGGCCGGGAGCGCGCGTTGGTTTTAACGTCGGGCAAGAAAGACGTCGCGGTCAACGATCGCGTTTGGGAAGACGGTCTCACAACCGCGCGGGTCGGCTCGACGAGGATCAACTATTCGGATACTTCGCAAACGACGACGCATTATACGCTTTCGCAAGACTGGAACGGCTCCGGCTGGAGCGT
>JAFZNK010000132.1 GCA_017550965.1 Thermoguttaceae bacterium | reverse complement strand
GCCGAAGACAACAAGTTGCAGTATCATGTGACGACGAGCGGAGACGAAACGGGCGTCGCGACCCCGATCATGGTCGCTCAGGAAGCCGCCGCGATCGCGCAGCTTCTGCCGAACGACGAACTCGAGCGTATCTTCGCGTCCGCGCCGTTGCCGTACTCGCCGCAACGCGTCGGTCGTTACGACTCCGACGATCTCCAGCAGTCCTGGAACCCGCCGACGACGTTCTACGTCTATCGCGTTCTCGAATCGAAGCCTCAAACGCGCCTCGAATACGAAGATTCCGAAACCAAAGCGGTGAACGAAGAAACCAAAGCGATCGTCGTCGACGCGTATAAGTTGCAAAAGGCCGCCGAAATCGCCAAGGCGAAAGCCGACGAATTTGCGGAAAAAGCCAAAGCGGACGGCGCCGATTTTGACGCGCTCGCCAAAGAAGCGAACGCCGCCGTCGTCGAGACGGAAAAATTCTCTTGGTTCCGCACCTCGTTTGGCGCTTACGGCTCCTACGCGCAGCCGGGCGAAGTCCGCGAGGTTGGCGTCGAGGTCGGTTCCGCCGATCGCGACAATAAAGAACTCGTCGCCCCCGGCTGGTCCTTCTACGAAACCGTCTTCGGTCTTGAACAGGGCGGAATCGGCTCGTGCCTGAATCAAATCGAGGATCGCGCGTTCGTCGTCGACGTCGTCGAAATGGATCCGGAAGACGATATTCGCGCCAGCTTCGATTCGATCAAAGACGATCAATCCGTCGCTTACGTCTTGATGTGGTTCAGTCGGGTCGCCCTCGATCAGTACCACGAAGACTTCATGAAGCAACTTCAAAAGAAGGCCGGATTCGAATGGCTCTGGATTCCGCGTATCGACGATCAGCGTTGATCGTTTTAAGTTCCATGTAACTAAGAAATAAGGCGTTGAGATTCGAATCGGGTTTCAACGCCTTATTTGGTTTTCTTCCTTCCACACGGTAGTTTTCCATGAATCCAACGCGAGCTCGCCGCCGAATGCGGAAAGTCTTTCGCGCCGCGATCGCCGCCAGACGCAATCCGCGCTATCGCGGCAAGTCGCGCCGCGCCGTCGCCGAATGCGCGCTGGCGAGTTGCATGACCTGGTTTGAGCGCGCGTGTCGCCATTTTGCGCTCATAACGAACCATAAATGGCTCGTGTTCCTTTATTGCGCTTACGCGGGCTATCCCTGGCGCGGGTTCATGCACGACTGGTCGAAGTACTCGCCGTCGGAATTTTTCGGCTCGATCAAATATTTTAACGGACGACGTTCCCCCGTGGGACTGTGCCGCGAAATCGAGGGATATTCGTTCGCGTGGCTTCATCATAAAGGTCGCAACAAACATCATTTTGAATTTTGGACCGACGTCGTCGACGTCAACGGGAACACGGCTCCGAATTACGGTCAATGGTACGCGCTTCCCATGCCCTTTGAATACGCGCTCGAATCGATTTGCGACACGATCGCCGCTTCTCGCGCGTATAACGGTCGAAAATTCAACTACGACGTCCTCTATCGTTGGTGGTTGCATAGGCAACGCGTTCCGGTCAATATGCACCCGGCGACGAAACGGTTTGCCGACGCGATGTACGAGGCGATGAGAGCCGACGGCAATTGTTCGGCGTTGAGGAGGGCGAAACAGATTTTTGATCAGACCGCCAAAGAGGAAAAAACTCTTTGAACTAATTGTTCTCGAACGCTTGAAAATCTCGTTTTCTTTCTTTATAATAGAGACGATGAAAAGTTGTCGTCGGTCGTTTGGGCGCGATATGCGGTCGAACTGAACGTCCGTACAAAACGTTGATACTCCGTCTTAGAGGGACGACGCCATGCCACGTTTTCGATTCAATTGGGTTTCGCTTTCGCAATTCCTTGTCGTCGCGTTTTTTTGCTCCTTTACTTCTATCGCGTTTGCGCAAGAGACGCTCGTCGACGATCCCGCGCTGCTGGGGTATTGGCGTTTTGACGAAACGGCTTCCGACGCAAAATTTGACAATTCCGCGCGTTCGGAATTTTCCGTCGTTCCGTCGGCGCCTGCGGAACGCGTCGACGGCGTTTTTGGATCCGCGCTCAATCTTTCCGGCTCGTACGTTTTTCCGTTGCCTCCGGAATTTGTTCCGAACGATTTGGAGCGTATTACGTTTTCCGCATGGACGCGTCCCCGCGATCTGAGCGGTTTTCGCGAGATTATGCGTAAAGAAGACGGCGAAAAGCGTCTGCTCTTTTCGTTCCAGGAAAGCGGCCAGATCTTGTCGCTGGGGTTAAACGTCAACGGCTCTTACGAGGAATGCGACGCTAAAATCTCGCCCGTCGATTTTCTCGACGGATCGTGGCGTTTTGTCGCCGCGACGTTTGACGGACAGACGTATCGCGTCTACGCCGACGGCGTCGAAATAGGAGCCCTCGACCAGCCCGGAAAATTGACGTTTGGCGACAAAGCGCAGTTCATGATCGGATCGAGTTCGGGGACGAGCGAATTCTTCCAGGGATCGCTTGACGACCTGCGCGTCTTTTCGCGCGCGTTAACCGCCGACGAAATTGCCGCGCTCTATCGCGAAGGACGCGCCGAACTTGACAAGCAAGAAGCCGCCGCGATCGAGTACGTCGACGAATTCTATCAAAAGAAAGAAACGTTTGCCGGGACGCTGGTGGCTGCGCGACGCGCGCTTCTTGCCGACGACGCGTTGCGCGCGCGGTTCAACACGACCGCTCAAAGCGTTTTTTCGCGTCGCGTTCGCGAAGATTTTCCGGAAGAAACGGCGTTTTTTGCGGAACGTTTTCAAACGAATCCCGGAGACTACGCGCTGGCTTCGAGCGCTAAGGCGCGCGAAGAAGCGGCGCGGATGCGCGCGCTTTACACCGAATACATGCCTCTGACCGACGAGCAGTGGGCGTTGTTAACTCCCGAAGAAAACAAGCGT
>JAFZNK010000131.1 GCA_017550965.1 Thermoguttaceae bacterium | reverse complement strand
CGTTTTGTCCGGATTTTGGCGGCGCATACGATCGACGAGTTTCCACTCGGTTCCAATCGCCAAAACGGAGCCCGGCTTCGCGTTGGCGACGACGTCGAGCAACTTCGTCGTAGAACCGTATCCGTCGCTCAAATCGACGACGTCTCGCGGCGCTTCCGGATGAACCCAAAATTCCGCGCCCGGATTCTCCGCCTTGATCTTCTTAACGACGCTTGTCGAAAAACGTTGATGCACGGGACAGCAACCGTCCCACAAAATTACCTTCGCGCGTTTGATTTCGTCGGGGGTAGAGCCGCCAAGGGGCAAACTCGGACGCCACGTCGCAATTTCTTCCGGCGCGACTCCTAAAGCGAGACTCGTCGTTCTTCCCAGTCGCGAGTCGGGCATAAAAAGAAGTTTCGGGCGTCGTTCAAACGCTTCGCGAACGACCTTTTCCGCATTCGCCGACGTGCAGACGGCTCCCCCGTTGCGACCGCAGAACGCCTTGGTCGCCGAAGACGAGTTCACGTACGTGATCGGCGTAAATTCGCTGAAATCAACGAGTTCTTCCAGCTGTTTTTTCCAGTTTTCCGCCTGTTCCGCCGTGATCATGTCCGCCATCGGGCACCCCGCCGAAAGATCGGGCGCCATGACGACCGCGCGCTTGCCTCCGCGCGCCGCGATTTTGTCCGCGCGATTCATCAGAATATCCGCCGTTTCGAGCATGAATTTCACGCCGCAAAACAGAACCGCCTCCGCGGGGGACGCGGCGGCTTTTTTCGCTAAGCCAAGGCTGTCCCCGACGTAGTCGGCAAGGTCGACGATTTCGTCGGGCGCATAATAGTGCGCCAACACGGTCAAGCGATCTCCGGCGGCTTTTCTAACCGCCGCGATTCTCTCCCGTAATTCGTCCGCCGACAAATCGTTATATTCGGTCAATTCTTTCATGTTCGTCTCCTGCTCGTCCCTGAACCCGTTAAAGAAGCCCCGCGCTTTCATACCATCTCGCGGCGATGGCGATTTTTTCGTCCAAACCAGGCTCGATTGAAACGCCAAGTTCGCGAATCGCCTTCTCGCCCGAACAAATCCACGGCCCTCGCACCGCCTCGACCGCCTTGTTCCAATCGAGCGCCGCGTATTTATGCGTAACCGCCTTGTAAATCTCGCCGTAGACGCCGGTTCCCAACACTCCCATCGGCGGAATTTTAATCGTCGCGATTTTCTTACGCCCAAAAGCGCGACCGATCGCCAAACCAAATTCAGAAAACCGCAAATTCGTCGGACCGGCCGGAAAATACACGCCTTTGCCGGAACAACGAGAACCCGTCGCGTCAGGCGTCAAACTGTTCTGATCCAGACGCTCGCCGCGCTCCGCCGCCGCGACCATGATCTCGACAAGATCGTCGACGTAAACGAACGAATAGTAACAGTCGATATAACCCGGCAACACCATGATCCCTTTTTGCTTCGCCATCTTGAACAATTCCAGCGAAAGCAAATCCCCTTCGCCAAAGACGTAAGGGGGACGCAACACGGTGATTTCCAATTTGTCGGCAAATTCCAGAAGAGCCCGCTCGGACGCGAGTTTGCTCTTTCCGTAAGGAGAAATCGGTTTGGGCAAATCGAATTCGCGGCGAAGTCGATAGGGCGCGTACGTCGCCTCGTCGTTCGGCGCGTCGGACGACGCTTTCGGCGCGATTCCCGCGCCCGCAAGGGAAGAAACGGCGACAAGACGCGGCGTTCCCGCGTCGACGCAAGCCTGAGCGACGTTTCGCGTTCCGACGCAATTAACCGCCATAAAATCGCCTTTGCGCAATTCGCGCGTCAGACCGGCGGCGTGAAAGACGCCGGCGCAACCTTCGGCGCCGCGCCGGAGCGCGTCGAGGTCGTTGAGATCGCCGTCGACAAACTCCACGCCAAGAGCCGCCAACTCTTCCCGACGCGACGTCGAGCGCGCAAGACACCTCGCGCGCTTGCCGGACTCGACGAGCCGACGCGCCAATCGCCGTCCGATGAATCCGGTGGCTCCGGTAATAAAAAAAGTCTCGTTCACATCGCGTTCCTTTTCGCGGAGGTCGACGCTGACGGAGCGCCGCGTTATTCTTCCAACTGAGAAATATTCTTCACATAGTCCGGGACGGCCACGATTTTTCCTTCGTCGTCCACCATGGCGAGTTTGACGCGTCCGACGACTAAAAGCTCATGACCACGATACAAATGATACTCGTGCACAATACTCGCCATGGAAACTTTGACGACGCGCGTTTCAAGAGTAAGCAAATCGTCGAAACGCGACGGCTTATGATAAGAACACTCCGCCTTGACGACGACCATCTTGAGTTTGTCGTTCTCGAGGTCCTGATAACTTATGCCGGTTGCCTGGCGCAGAAGCTCCGTTCGCCCCATTTCGAAATAGGTGAAGTAATTGGCGTGATGAACGACGCCCATCTGATCGGTCTCCTGGTAACGAACGCGAATCTGCATCTTCCCGACCGTTTCGATGACCTTTTTACGAGAGATGAACTTCTTTTTAGGAGAATCTTTAGGAGAATCTGTCATTTCTTTTCGGCTTTTTCGCCTTCCTTATCGTTTCCATTATTGTTTTTATCGCCTTTGTCGAGCGGCGCGGGCCTCCGACGGCGTCAAAAATCGCAAATTAGTTAAGTAAACCGGCGACGACGGCAAAACCGGGGGCGTCCGAACAAAAGAGCTTCGCTCGCCTCGCG
>JAFZNK010000013.1 GCA_017550965.1 Thermoguttaceae bacterium | reverse complement strand
GTTATGAAATGACTTCTGGCTACATTTTTGTTTTCAGCCGTCAACCAGATTGCCTTTTGCGTTGTTTGGATTTGTTACGTCGCAAACTTTCCAGCAGCCAAATTTGTTTGATCCAACGCGTTCGATGCGCCCGTCTTTCCTCAACGACGCAATGTTTCTGTCAATCGTGCTCTTTCCGACTCCAAGAGCAATTCCAAGTTGTGGTTTTGTAATATTCGGGTTGTTCCTAATCTCGGCAAGAATGCGTAGTTGCGTTTTATTGAGTTCGCCTTTGTTTTTTCGGCTCTCCGTCTTTTTGGACGCCGCCAGTCCGGCGTCGGACTGGCGGACGCCGTTTGCTTTTGGAATTTGTTTGCGCTATAATGGCGCGCAAACGGTCGTTTAGGGCTATTCAAGCAAAGGAGCGCGAAAATGAGATCGACCCGATTGTGTTTATTGTCGTTATTGGCGGCGCTGTTGTGCGTCAATTTATCGTACGGCGTTTCGCCGGAAGAAATTACGTCGACGCTTTGTCGCAGCGGAGGAGGCGACTGGACGCGCGTCGTTCCGGTCGTCGTCGATAATTCGACGGACGCCGACTTTGTTGAAAAAGTCGTGTCGATTCCTATCGCGGACGCGCCAAACGCGCTGCCTTTTCTCAACGAGCGCGTCGAATCGATTCGCGTCGCCGACGAGGACGGCGTCGAGCTGACGTTCAACGTCGTTCGCGCCGACGATACGTTTCTCGACAAAGGCGTCGTCGATCAGCCGTGTCTGCTGTCGCTTCCCGCGACCCAACGCGCCGGCTCCAAAAAGACGTACTATATTTTCGCCGGCAACGACAAGGCGTTTCCCAACCCCGACCGACTCGGTTCGTTTCGTAAAAACGCGTCGAATTTAGACTTCGAAGTCGGATCCGGCGAGGTTCCCGACGGCTGGCGATTCGACAATTCCGACAGTCAGGGCAAACTCCTCTGGACGGACGAAAACCCTGATTCCGGCAAGCGTTGCGTTCGATGTTCGGTCCCCGACGGGGACAAGCAAAGCTGGATCGCCGCGCGACAAGTCGGCGTTTCTATTGAGCCGGGCGCGAAGTACCGATTTGAAGCGCGCGTTCGCGGTCACAACGTCAAAGGGACCGTCGGCTGGTACCTGCATATCGGCAACTCGCAGACGGAAATGATCGCCGCGCCGATGCTTGCCGTCAATCGAGAAGGGGATTTCGACTGGACGACCGTCTCGAACGAATTTACCGTTCCGAAAGACGCCGATCTTCTTTCGCTCGGCACCGTCCTGTACGGAACCGGAACCGCGTGGTACGACTCCGCGTCGCTGAGCAAAATCGACGCGGACGGCGCTACGATCGACATAACGGCGCTGGGCGCGTCGCAAGAGGCGACCGTCGGCGACGAACAGGCGCTTCCGGTCGCGCCGAGCTATTATCCAGGCCCCGACGGCCCAACCGCGACGTTCGAGCCGGAAAAGTTAAATATCGGCGCGAACAAACGTTACGCGACCGTCCGCATTCAGACGAACGAAACCGACGATTCCAGCCTCGTCGTACTCGTCATGAGTTCGCTCGAAACGCTTTGGGGCCGCAACCTTGGCGAAGGGGACGTCGATATTATCGGGCTCGACGGCAAAGTCGTCCCGGCGGAATTCTATCAGGGCTCGGCGTATTTTGAGGCGAAGCTTATCCCCAACGCGCGCAACTATTTCGTCGTCGTCGAGAAAACGCCCGCCGTTGGCAAATCGAGCGCGACAAAAGGCGAGACGAAGACCGCGAACCAGGCGTTTCCGGGCACGTCCCTTCAACAAACGAACGCCGGAGGCGGCTCCGACGCAAACGCCGACTACAAGGCGTTGAAACTTCCGTCGTTCCTTGTCGAACGCAACCTGTTAAAAGACGGCGATTTTGAGAACGTCGATCCCGAAACGTTTGAAGAGACGTCCAAAAACCCCGACGGAGCCGCCTGGACTCACGACGATCCAAATGAAAAAGGCGTTCGATACTCGATCGTCGATTCGGGAATCGCCGCGCTGGGCAAGAAGTCGTTGAAAGTCGAAGTGAGCGAAGACGCGGAACCGCGTTGGCGCGGCTGGCGTCGACGCGTTAAAGTCGAGCCGAACAGAGGTTACGCGATCGGCTACGCTATTAAATGCGACACGTCGTCCGGCTCCTACGATCTCCATATGCACTGGCGCAAAGCGGACGGCGAGCTGTCGTCGGGCAGATTCGCCGCGTTAGGCAAGCCCGTCGGCGGCAAGACCGACTGGTCGCTTAAGAGCGGCGCGCTACGTTCCGCTTCAGACGCCGAGTATCTCGAACTCCACCTGACCAACACGAACAGCGGCTCGGTCGAATACGACTCCGTCTTTATCGCGCCGATCGAATACGCCGAGCCCGCGGAGTTCTTTGGCGGCAGAACCGGCGCGTTCCAGGTCCCCGCCGTCGCCAAAGTCTTTACGAACACGACGTTTGCCGAATCGGCGATTCCGATCGACGAAAAGAACCCCGCGACGTGCGCGCTCGCGCTCGACGAAGAAGAGACGCTCCAGCTGGCGTTGCGCGTCGACGCCGACTCGACCTGGCGCGTGGAAGCGTCGGAGCCGACGTTGCGCGGCTCGAAAACCGTGAAACTCGCGACGCCCGACGTTTTTGCGGTCGGGCTCGTTCTGGTCGACTATCCGACGAACTACTATCAGGACAAGACGCCCAAGACGACGCGCAAGTTCCCCAAAGGCAGCCCCGGCTGCGACGGTTGGATTGGATATTGGCCCGATCCGCTTATCCCTATTGAACTTAACGGCGGCTCGTGCTCGCTTGATCCCAAGGGCGCGGCGTTGTGGAACGATTCGCAACGTCTTGCGAGCGACGGCGCGAACGACCTGCTTGAATTGAAACAAGACGAAACGCGCGCGGTCTGGCTCAAATTCAAGACGACGTCGGCGACGAAGCCCGGCGTTTACGAAGGCAAGTTAACTCTTGTCGACAAGGCGAATTCGAGCGGGAAAATCGAGATTCCCTATACGGTCGACGTGTTGAACTTCGTCGCGCCGCCGACGAAAGTCGCGGGGATCTACGACGCGCGAATCAGCGCCGATTATTTTGGGGACGGTTCGCGAACGGAGAAGCTTCGTAAAGTCGCCGACCGACTTCTGGAACGAAAGTTGAGTCCGGATCATCCGGTCGCCGACCCCGTCTTCACTTACGACAAAGCGACGGGCAAGTTCTCCGCCGATTTTGCCGAATACGACGAGCAGGCGAGTCGTTACTTCGACGAACTCGGCGGCAAGGCGTCGTACTTTCCCGGCGAGTTCTATCTGTTCGGCTGGGGCGTGCCGCCGAAAGTCGTCAACGGCGAAACGCCTTATCCCGGCGAGTATCCCTACGAAGGCGCGGATCGTTCGCAACTGCGACCCGAGTATAAAAAGGTCTATCAGACGAAACTTAAATTGTTCTGGGAACATCTCAAAGAGAAGGGCTGGGCGGACAAATGCGTTCTGTATATTTCCGACGAGCCGTTCTATTCCATGCCGGAAATTCTCGCGCAGATGAAAGCGCTCTGCGACATGATCCACGAAGTCGACCCCGCGATCCCTATTTACGCGAGCACGTGGGTCTTTATCCCCGAATGGCTCGGCTATATCGACGTCTGGGGAATCGGGCATTACGGAAACGTCGGGGAGGAGTCGCTTCAAAAGATTCGCGATTTTGGGAGTAGAATCTGGTGGACGACCGACGGCCAGATGTGCCTCGACACGCCTCTGTGCGCCGTCGAGCGGCTCTTGCCGTACACGTGCGTCAAACACGGCGCCGAAGTCTACGAGTTCTGGGGCGCGACGTGGTACACCTGCGACCCGTTCGAATCGGCCTCGCATTTGTACATTTCGCAGTCGGATCAGCCGGGCGTTCAATATTACGTGCGCTATCCTAACGGCGACGGGTATATCTTCTATCCCGGCGACCCGATCGGACGACCGGGCGAAATTCTCGACTCGATTCGCTCGGAACAGGCGCGCGAAGGAATCGAAGACGCGGGCTGGCTCGTCGGGTTGCAAAACGCGATCGCCGAAAAGACGACGCCGGGCTCCCCCGAGCAAAAAGAAGCGCAGGCGGTTCTCGACCGCGCGTTGAATTACCTGCCGCTCCAATGCGGAAGCGGACGCTATTCGACGAGGTATATGGCCGATCCTAACGAGTTCGAACAGATCAGATTAGACGTCGGCAAGACGCTGGAAAAACTCGCGACGAAGTAGTCTAAACGCCAAAACGCATATCCAACCCGTTCGCCGCGCGAACGGGTTGGTTGACTAAGACGACGCGCAAACGCGCTCGACGCGTCCCCACGCGAAGCGCGTCAAGCCGCCAATCCGAATTGGCGGTCAACTCGGCTCTTCCGAGCCGAGCAATCGCCGAACCTCCAAATCAACGCGTCGATTCAAGAAAAAGAAAGCCGCAGGCAGAAGCGCGCAAAGTCGCGCGGACGCCGCCGGCAAACAAGGCGCCGCGAAGCCAACCGCAACGCGTTCCCGCGCGAAGCGCGTCAATCCGCCAATCCGAATTGGCGGTCAACTCGGCTCTTCCGAGCCGAGCAATCGCCGACCCGCCAAATCGACGCGACGAATCAAGAAAATGAAAGCCGCAGGCAGAAGCGCGCAAAGTCGCGCGTATGCCGCCGGCAAACAGGGCGACGCGAAGCCAATCGCGACGCGTCCCCGCGCGAAGCGCGTAAAGCCGCCAATCCGAATTGGCGGTCAACTCGGCTCTTCCGAGCCGAGCAATCGCCGGACCACCAAATCAACGCGACAATTTATAAGAGCCGCAAGCGGTAGGGCGCTTTTTGGAACCGCTTCCGGTTGGTCGGCTCTGTCGCGCGGACGCTGCTGGCAAACGAGGCGACTCCCAAACACACGATTCTCAAATCAACGCGACGTAAAGAATCTCACGTCTCAAAAAGTAATTCATGAAGCAGACGTCCCCTTATTTTCTGAAATATCTCGAATACTTGTCTTGACTATCTAGGCGTTGTATAATACATCTGGAAGAATTTTAGGAAATCGTTTGCCATATTTTCATGGGAAGACGTTATTCCGTAACCTACGTATTCATTTCAAAATACAATGAGACAAACCAAAGAATACTCCAAGTTAATTCGCGATCGAATACCGGAAATAATTCGCTTATCCGGAAAAACGCCGGAAGTACGCGTTTTGACGTCCGACGAATTCCAGTCTGCCGTCGACGCAAAATTGGTCGAGGAACTAAAAGAATATCAGGAATCCGGAGATGTAGCTGAACTTGCCGATCTTCTCGAAACGCTTTACGCCGCCGCGAACGCGAGAGGATGTTCTCGCGAAGAACTCGAACAAATACGAGCGCGAAAAGCTGAAGAACGAGGCGCGTTTGAGAAACGCTTATTTTTGATTGCCGTTCATGAAAAGGAGTGAACCATGAAGAAACAAGCGTTGACCGGAAGCGTCGGAGAAGACCTTTTTGTTGATTTGTTTGCTGAAACGTTTGGAGAAGAAAAGACGGCGTATCTGTATTCGCAGTATCCGTTTAACGATATCTATCAAAATTCGCGTTTTGCCGACTTCTTCATTGAAAGCGGCGTCAAACGAATCGCAATTGAGATTGACGACGAAGCGACGCATAACCCCGAAATTGTTTCAGTTAACAAATTTGACGACGATTTGCTGAAACAGAATTCCATGATTCACATGGGATGGGACGTGTTTCGCTGGACGGTGCGTCGACTTCAAATGACCCCGGACAGAGTTAAAGACGAGCTTCAATTGTTTCTTGGCGTCGGACGCTTTCGCGCTATTGACGATTATTTACCCGTCCAACGCGGTAAAAAACTCGACGGTAGCAGACTCGAATTGCGTGATTATCAGTTAGAAACGCTCGAAGCGTTGACTGAAATGCGACGTAATAAGGAAACGATAGCGCTCGTTTCTCTCGCGACGGGAATGGGAAAGACGGTCGTCGCCATTGAAGACGCTAAATCAGTCGGCGGGCGCGTTCTTTTTGTCGCTCATACGACGACGTTGATTTATCAGGCCCAAAAAGCTTTTAGAGAGCAATGGTCCGACGTTTCAGTCGGTTGTTTTGTCGACGGACAAAAGGAACTCGACGCGCATGTTGTTTGCGGTTCAGTTCAAAGCGTGGCGCTTAATCTTGACATGTTTCGCGACGACGCGTTCGATTATCTTATTGTCGACGAAGCTCACCACGCCTCGGCGGAGACTTATCAAAAAATCCTTGCCTATTTCAAGCCAAAATTTACGCTTGGTTTGACCGCTACCCCAGAACGCGCCGACGGCGTCGACGTTCTCGAAATATTCCAAAAGACTGCGAGAAAACTTGATCTTAAAACGGCGGTCGAAATGGGCGCGCTCGTGCCCGTACGATGTGTTCGCGTTAAGACAAATATCGACATTACAAAAGTTAAATACAATTCAATACGTTACGACGCGCGCGATCTTGAAGTCAGTCTAAGCGTTCCCGAACGCAATAAACTAATCGTCGACACATGGCTCGAATACGTCAAAGATAAAAGAACGGTTATTTTCTGCGTTTCCGTCAAACACGCCAAAATAATAGCCAAACTCTTTCAAGACGCGGGTATAGCCGCGCTTGCCGTTTCTGGAGAAAATAATCGCGACGAGCGAGCCGACGCGTTGGAACGATTTGAAAGCGGCGACGTGAAAGTTTTATGCGCGTGCGATTTGCTCAACGAAGGATGGGACTGCCCGAAGACCGAAATCATTTTTGCTGCGCGTCCCACGATGTCAAAAGTCCTCTATACGCAACAAATAGGACGCGGCATGCGACTTTCCGAAGGGAAGAAGCACTTGATCGTATTCGATTTCGTCGATATTGCCGGACGTTTTAACTCGCCGTATTCCACGCACAAAATCTTTGGCAAAAGAGAGTATCGCCCCGGAGGACTTGTCGCGGCGCCTGACGACCATATCAGGGAGGAAGAGGAACTTTACAACAGGGGAGAAAAGCCCGAGGCGATTATTGAATATCCCGTTGACGTCCACGACTTTGAATTGGTCGATTTGTTCAATTGGCAGGAAGAAGCGGCGGGTATGATCAGCCAAATGGAATTGGTGCGACGCGTCGACGTGCAGTCGGAAACAGTCGCGCGATATATTCAGGATGGAAAAATAACGCCTGATTTAATCGTTCCCATAAGCGAAAGAAAAACGTTGCGTTATTTTAAAGAGGAAACGCTGAAAGCCATAGCCGAAAGATATGGGTGGCGTCTTATTGACGACTCCAATCGTGTCCAGCTCTTTATGGAAATGATTGAAAAGATGGACATGAGTTATTCGTATAAACCCGTGTTGATCAAGGCGTTTCTAAAATTTGCCGACAACAAGGGTCGCGTCAAAATAGACGATCTCGTCTCCTATTTCAAAAACTTCTATGAAGAGAGACGACAAGCCGGACTCGTTGTTGAAAAGGAGAAATGCCTATATACGCGCGGAGGATATAACGACGCCGAAGTCAGACGCAACATCTTATCGAATCCGTTTCGACGTTTTGAAGAAATGAATATGATGAGACATACCAAGACGTTTGGTATCGTCGAAATTGACGCTACTGTTTGGAAAAGACTTGACGACAAGCTTAAGGAAAAAATTGCGGCGATTTGCGATCAGAAATTGAAGGAGTATTACGAGAGAATTAAGTAACGAAGTACATTTCGGAAAATTTCGAGAAAGTTCCGCTTATATCAACAGATGGGAAACGAGGTTGTGTTATGACGATACGATTGTGGCCGCAAGATTATGAAAGAAAAGAACATATTACAAAGAACGAGAAGTCGTTGTTGAGAAACGCCGCTCGTAATTTTCAGTGTGGTCATTTTGCTGTTGGCATAGATCCGATTGGGCTGAGTACCACGGCTGTTAAAATGGGAATGTATATATCTCCACAAAAAGGACTTATAACCTTCTCAATCTATCAGGGACAACTTAAATCCGAATTAATTGACTCCTGTAAGTTGTATGTCAATATGGTGGAAGATAAGATTTATTCACGCCTATTGGATTCAAAAATGCTTATCGTACGTAATGGCGACTATAAAATTTTGAAGTTTCCATACAAACATATAATCATGTTTCCTGATGAAAAAGTCGGGAAGATTACTGTTTCGAATGAACAGTTAATGCAATTAAAAGACTATGTTACACTCGACTTCTTCAGACCAATTATTTCCAAAGATCGTGAAAGTACCGTTTCAGAGGAAGAAATTTTTAAAGGGATTCGCAAGTCCTTTGACGAAACATTTGTTGAATTAAATGATCGAGAATGTCGTGCAATTTTTGAACGACTCGCTCCAGAATATACCGTAATAATGACAGAAAAAGAACGTGTTCAAGTGGAAGAGAAAAAAACGGCTTCTTCAGAACAGAATTTGGAAATTACGGGCGAGGAATTGGAGTATAAAACTTTTTTCCTTGATGAATACCAAGTTGCACAAGTAAATGATATGGGGACAGGACATAGGGTTATTCTTGCAAATCCTGGCGCGGGAAAAAGTGTTCTACTCCTTTCGAAGGCCTTCAAATATGCGAGTATTTACAAAGATTCCAAAGTGTTGCTTACTTGTTACAATAAAAATCTTGCGGATTCCTACTCTTTTAAACGTGAATGCGCTAACTTTGGCAATAATAACAATCTGTTTATTATGACATTCCACAAATTGGTAAAGACGATATATGAGGAATGCCTCCATGACAGAACAAAGTCATACTTTGCAACGGACGAAGAAATCCAAACTTGTATAGACCTAGTCCGAAACGGAAGAGTCGCTCTCAAATTTAAAGCTATTTTCATCGATGAAATTCAGAATTTTGATCCGCTTTATCTTGAATTGTGCTATCTCCTTTTAGAATCAGGAGATGATTCTACATTTTTAATGGCGGGAGACCTTAATCAGACCGTTAGAGCTCAAAGCAGACGGGGCGACGTTCCTTGGAAACGGATTAACGGTGTAAAGTTGGATTTTACTGGTCGTGTAAAATACATTGACAAAAACTATCGTAACAGTCGAGAGATAAGCGAGTATATATATGGAATGTTAAACCGGATGAACAGTCGTCTTTCAATGTTAGGAATGATTAATACAATGGAGTATGAGTACAATTCATTCACCATGGGGCAGACTCCTACCATCGCGCTAAAAGTCAAAACAGGCATTAACCGAATGAGTGTTAAACGAGAGATGATTGCTGCGATAAAAGAGATTGTTACGCAATATCAAGTAAGTTATTCAGATATAGCAATATTATTTCCTTTTGGGAAACAGCCTCTTCTAAAATACTATCTTCTTCATTGGCTTCAACAAGGACTTGAGGAGGCAGATATCCCGTACTCTTTGATTATTCCTGGTTATAATCGTAACGAGCGAACTAAATATTATAATACAAGCGGTGTTGTGGTTTCAACGATAGAATCGTCTTTGGGGCTTGATTTTAAAGCGGTTATTCTTGCTGGATTGTTTCCATATAACTATCTGTTTCTGCAGGAGGAAAATAAGATAAAAAAGATTAGGACGTGGAATGGTATTAAGGAGATGGCAGAGCAAGAACAAAACCTTGTACAGAGTCAAATGCGTTCTATTTATGCCGCTTGCTCTCGTTCGCGTGATATTCTTTATGTACTTAGTGATTTAGCTCCCGAATCACCTATGGAAGAAGTAATTACTAAAAGGACTGAACAAAAACTGCTTTTCTGAGAAACTTATATACTTCTCCTTCATTAGATAGGGTATTGAAGTTAAAAGAAATATTTAAAAAGCGCTGATTTTTCTTCAAATGAAGAAATGAAAGGCGATTATAGAGTAGGTGTATTTAGATGTAATTATTGGGAAACAAATAAATCCACAACCGAAGCAGTTGACTTGGTCAAATATCTGAAACAGAAAAAGATCATAGTCTTGAAGAACTACTTAAAACGGGATGAAATAATTTGACAAAAGATGGGTATGCAGAACGCGTAGTTCTACCCCAATGTTAGAAAGGGAATGAGAAAAGTGGGAATAGCTAATAATTACAATATCATGGCCCAATACATCGTTAAAAAATTTATTGACCGTCTTTCGGGTAATGATATAGAAGATACGTTTGTAGAGGATTCTCTTGAAGATAGAGTTATGGTCGGCATGCTTGCGGAGGATCGCATGGAGCAAAGCTTAACTGGGGGGTATGTGGAAAACAATAAGACACGATTTGAGAGTGTTCCTTCGATGAGTATTTCGTTCATCGTGAAGAAGAAACAGCATGGGATATTACAAGTCATTCCAAAAGGATTATTATTCTATACGGTTGAGCCCGATTATGAAAAGACCGTTGAATACATTCTCAAGAAGTACTCAGAAAAAGATAACACGCCATATACAGATATATCTCAATTATGCGAAGCTTACCAAGAAACTAAGTTTTTGGCGCCGCTGACGTACAAGAAAGTCCGAATTGAGGACGCCATTTCTGGAGGTGTATCGATTCGTTTGGATTCTGTATCACAATCTAGATTCCATCTTGAAGAACAAATTAATAGCAAACTTTCCTTCCTTGTTAGCCAGATCATTGACGAAGTTAGAATTGTAAAAGCGGGTAGAATATCATTCTCTGATTTAAGTGATTCTTCACGTTTTCATGCAGCGCTAGGCATAAGGAAAGAAAGAGCAATGCCTAGATGGAATATCGATATATTGTGTACCGTAGTTGAGGAAGACGATTATTATCGCTTTGTATTACAAATGGTAAATAAAACAGCTATGGATGGAAGGGCGACTGTTGGATATCTTCCAAGAATCTTTAATGCTGGACTTAGAGTAATAGGCAACGAAGACATTGAGTTTAAAGAGATTGAATTAGATTATTTTAAATCCAGTTATAAGCAAAGGGAACCCGTTTTCGCTGTTGCAGAAAACGTTTCTGTTTCAGTTGACTTGAAGACAAAGACTATTGAAACCGCGAATGTTCCTTTATACACACAATTTCGTCTGAAAGCTAAAAACGATTTTAATGAGTGTGTTCACTTTCAGGAACTCATTGAGAATCCTGTTGGTAACCTGTCGCGTCTTCATGAGGCGATGCTAAATGACTTCCGAAAATGTGAAAAGGAGAAAAGAGAAACGTCTTTTAAAACAAGGACAGCCGAAGAGCAGTATTTGGAAGCCTTAGAAAACTACAAACAGGAAATAAATCGATTTAAGTCGGGTATTGACCAAATTAAGTACAAAGAATACGTCAAAAAGGCTTTTATTTTTATGAATAAGACGTTTCAAAAGAAGCTTGCAGACGAATCTCGCACATTTCTTGGTTGGAGACTTTTCCAGATCGTTTTTATTGTTTCTCTGATTCCCGAGATGATTAGAAGTGAGTATTCCGACGATGTGACTATGGCTGAAGCAGATATAGAAACTGCCAATCTTCTCTATTTTCCGACAGGCGGCGGTAAAACCGAAGCTTTCTTAGGCGCATGCGTTTTTGATATGTTTTTTGATCGTCTAAGGGGGAAGAACGAAGGAATAACGGCATTCCTCAAATATCCTCTTCGTTTACTTGCTGTTCAACAGCTTGAACGAGTCTTGACTATTGTTATAAAGGCGAATATTGTACGGGAAGAAGTGTACGAATTGAAAAACGTAACGCCTTTTAAAGTCGGATTTTTCGTCGGGAAAGAAAACACGCCAAATAGAGTAGATACCAAAGAGCCCCTTAGCAAACGAGGTCAGAAAAAAGGTTCTCAAAATCTTATCTTAGAGAGTGATCAGGAAACATTGAACGATTACTATCGATTTGTTGACACATGTCCGCTTTGTGGTAAGAAAACCATTAACATTAGATTCAACAGAGAATTATGGACCCTCGATCATGTTTGTGATAATCCGGAATGTAGAATCAAGACGCTACCATTAATGATTGTTGACAGCGAATTGTATCGGTATCTTCCCTCACTTGTAGTAAGCGTTGTGGATAAGATGGCACTCTTGGGTATTGCAAATGAATTTCGTATGCTTTTTGGTCAAGTAAAAACTCGTTGTCCTATCCATGGTTTTAGCGTAAAGAAAGGATGTACATGTCCAGAGTGTTCGTATGGAGAAAACAGTCCTCCCGTGGAACTCCTTAAAGATCCTGTTCCTACTCTTTTTATTCAGGACGAGATGCATCTTATGACGGAGAGTCTGGGTACCTTTGACTCCCACTATGAGTCTTTTATCAACTACTATGCTAAAGAATTACTTCCGCCTACTCAGCGAAAACAAATCCGATTTGTCGGAGCCACTGCTACGATATCTATGTATAAAGCTCACATTCGGGAACTTTATCATATGGAGGGACGTAGGTTTCCATGTGAATATCCTTCTGTAAAGACAGGAGAAGATTTTTATTCATATACAGATACGAATGAAGTATCGCGTTTTTTACTTGGCTATGCTCCTTATGGTCGTTCAGTAACGGACGGTATGTGGCAGTCTGTTTATATCATGCGAATTATTTGCTATCGTATGGCACAATTTGCCGAGGATAATTATAAGGAACTCTGCGCAAGGGGGTTCGACGGTAGTCTAAATAGCTACAAAGAAATGCTATACAACTATTGGATTGAATTGGTTTATAATAATCGAAAGAGTGATGTTGACGATTTAGACAATGCTTTTCAGCACCAAGGGAACGATTTATTAGAGGTTCAAGGCGTTCCCTTATTTAATACAGAACAGATGACTAGCGATGAAGATTTCCAAAAGATCCGCAAAACCTTATTTGACATTCAGGCAAATCGTAAAAAAGTAGAAAGTACGAACCTTATCCTTGCCACAAAGACGATATCTCACGGGGTTGACGAAGATTCCTTTAACCTTATGTACTTCTTTGGTATGCCAAACAACAACGCTGAATACATTCAGGCATATTCTCGCGTTGGGAGAAAGTATCCTGGAATCGTCGTAGACATAATTCGGTTGATGCGTGTTCGCGATAGATATTACCTAAAGAACTTCACGATCTTTCATCAGAATAAAGATGATTTAGTGGAGTCAGTCCCTGTTAGTCGTTGGGCTAAGAATGCGATTTATAGTACCTTACCTGGTTTACTTTCTGGATTGATAATGCAGTTCTACACCGTTAAAACTGATTCGGAAGATTTCTATCGTGCGTATAAGGTTAAAAAACTACTTATAAATGAGATAATTGATATTGACGAAGTAGCGTCCATTCTTGTTGACCTTTATGGATGCAATAGCCAGGAGAAACTTTCAGGTCGTTATAAAGAAATAATAGAACATGACACGAGGGCGATCTTAAACGGCATTAAGAACAATGATTTCAATGAAGAAGTGTTTTTCTCAGACGCCATAGGCCAATTCTCAAAAGACCGAAAAAAACCGATGAGGAGTTTACGGGACACAGAAGAAACAATTAAAATTGAAATAGGGTAATCTCGTGGAAAGAAATAGGAATCAAGCAGTATATAGATACTTGCCTGGAATGTGGTTTTCAGACAATTTAGATGCTGGAAGGCCGGTTACAGCGGTTGTTGATAAATGGAACTGGCGCGATATGGAAGGCGTCTACGAGAGATTCATTGTTGATGAAATTAAGCGCCAGATTCGGATGTTCGAAGATAGAGGGGGAGATATTACCTCATACGACATGTCTGCAAATGTTCGAACTCTCAGAATCGTAGAGGCTGCTGGTCTTGAAGGCGTCGCCGATATTCGTGGTACGATTTCTCCTCTGGTATTTTATTGTAGTTCTTGTGGACACGTCTTCTATCTCCGAGATGCGTCACAAGTAGACAAGTCTATTTGGAAATGCAAGGTTTGTCATAAACTCTCTGTTAAACAGATTCAAATGATATATTCATGTGAGTGTGGACATGCCGAACCTCTTAAAGTTCCTTACGTAAAAGGCGTCAAACAGTTCAAATTTAGGTCGGATGGAAAATCATACAGGATGTCTTACAGAGGAGAGAGGAATGTTGAAAAATTCGCAGAGTTGTATCAACGATGCCCTACATGCGGAAATGGACTTTTTCCAGATAATGCTGTTGCAAACAGAAATTTCAGACCCTTTACTTTGAGAATTATCAATCTTGTTGATCATCAGAGTGGAAAGTTCTACGAAAAAGGTATTGAAGCGCAAAAAGTTATTGTTGCACGTTGGTTTAATCTAGTTTCACCAGAGGCATACGAGAATATGCTGAAGAATATTGAACTAGCGTTCAGTGATGAATTTCGAACGGACTCTCGTCGGAGAGATATTGAGACTCAAGTAAGAGGTTTGATTAAATCTGGTCTTGTTGCAGAAGATCAATTTGATGTTTTCGTTGCTCAAATGTTAGGAACTTCAACTAATGAACGTAGCGTTGAAAAATACGTTATTTCCTGCGACAACCTATTTTCTCAAAAGAAAGCTGAAAGTAACGAAAATTATGAGCGATGGATCAATAATTACGCTTTTAGACTAATTCAGTACGACACACTAAAAGACGCTAAATATATAATTACTCTTGAAGACGCAATTCAACATGAACTTGAAATGGAATTCATCGATGAACCAGAGGAGGTTTATTCTTTGAATGAAAAATTAGGTATTGCTAATATGCAGGTTTCATGTGACGTTCAAATTGTCAATTGCACCTATGGTTATTGCCGTAGGTCAATTGATCCACATAAAAGTACAAATAAGAATTGTCGTTTAAAGCTAAACGCTTTCGAAAAAGACAAAAATAGAACCGCCAATCTCGTATTTGGAGCGAAGCTTGATACTGAAGGCATTCTTTTCGAGATAAGTCAAAGGAGAATTATTGAATGGCTTTTTAAGAATGGAACGATAACTGAAGAGCAACTTCCAGACTTAGACGACGTTCTCTCTGTTAAAAAGTGGTTTGCGGAGTATGTGCATAGTGATTCTATTTCTATGTATTACTCCGGCCATTAAATCTCGACACTAGGTTCCGTAAACACATCGCCTAATGTACTCCAGTTTTTTATGTTCAAATAGCTTTATGACTCTGCTCGGACTTGTTTGAAGCTTTCGCATAAAACTCCGTATTTTTGATTT
>JAFZNK010000130.1 GCA_017550965.1 Thermoguttaceae bacterium | reverse complement strand
CGCAAGCCGCCTTCTAAAGGACGCAGGGGCCTTGTGCCCCGGAGTCCGGCGGCGGGCTCGATATATCCCCCGTTGACGACCGCCCCGGAACCCGGCGTTGCGTAATTATACGCCGTCCGGGGATTTCCATCCCCGGCTTTTGACTATATTTCCCGACAAGGACGAACGATGATCGCGATTATCGATTACGGAATGGGCAACCTTCGCAGCGTTCAAAAGGCTTTTGAGCGCCTGGGCGTCGACGCGACGATCACTTCGGACGCGTCGGCGGTTCTGTCGGCGTCGAAAGTCGTGTTGCCGGGCGTGGGCGCGATCGCCGACGCGATAACGGAGCTCAAACGCGCGAATCTTGTCGACGCGATTTACAAGACGATCGAGTCGGACAAGCCGTTTCTCGGGATCTGTTTAGGGTTCCAGGCGCTCTTTGAGGAGAGCGAAGAAAACGGCGGAACCAAAGGGCTGGGAATCTTTAAAGGGAAGGTTCTGCGCTTCCCCGAGAGCCCCGAATACGTCGTCCCGCACATGGGCTGGAACGATCTGAGCTTCAAAAAAGACGTTCCGATCTACGCCGGAATCAAGCCGACCGACTACGTCTATTTCGTGCATTCGTACTACGTCGCGTGCGACGACGACTCGATCGTCGCCACGACGACCAACTACGACGACGTCGATTTCTGTTCGTCGATCGCCAAAGGAAACGTCTTCGGCACGCAGTTCCATCCGGAAAAAAGCCAGAACGTCGGGCTGAAAATGCTTCAGAATTTCGCGGAGCTATAGCGCGCGAACCCGCGTCCCGCCGCAGGCGAACGTTTTTATTGGCGCGAACCCGCGTCCCGCCGTTTATTTCACCTTTTTCCGATTGAGATCGGAGAAGGGCCAGACGTTTTCTTCTTTGAGCAACTTGATGAAATTGGCTCCGCCGATTTTTCTGGCGTAATTCATTTCGCTTCGATTGAGCTCGATAAGAAGCAACAAGCCGAACGTTCCTTCTTTGTCGGGATCTCTTCGGACGTTTTTTTCGTCCTCTTCCGGAATCGCGTACGGATCGCGGTCGAAGTACGAGAGCGCCTTTTGAAGCGAGACGTCGTCGGGCTTGAGCGGCGTTCCGATGACGTCGAAGATAAAACAACTTCCGGCGACTTTGTCCAAGTCGTAATCTCTTGGGAATTCCAGCGTTTCATAACGATTGATCGTCGCGCCGCTTTCGATATACCGTCCGACGCTCGTCATAATCTGGACGTAGCGATTGATCGCGTCGTCGAATTGTTCTTCCGGATCGCTGTTCTTTAACGCTTTCATTAAGAACGACAAACGATTCTTATCCGTCTTGTCGTTTTCCGCTTTAGCCTTTTCCGCCCCTTCTCTCGAAGAGTATTTGGCCGGCAACGGATTCCGCGTCGCGATCGTGAGTTCAAACGAATGGAACGACGCGTTGCCGGGCTTGTTAAAATTCGGATCGACAAGTTCTTCGGAGGCGATAAACGTTCCCCCGTATTGCGAGTTCGGATAGAAAATCGCGTGCATGGGTCCGCCGATCGCGTAGGGGATGATCGCGTGTCTGACCATGGGCGCCGCCGGACCGAGCAATTCTTCGATCTTTTTCCCTTTGATCTCGTAAGCCTTTTCCCATTCTTCGTCGGAGAACTCGTCCTCGTCCTGCTCTTCTTCGCCGTCGGTCTCTCCTTCGCCGACGTCGTCGTCGAAATCGTCGTCGAGATCGTCCTCGGAGAATCCGAAGTCGTCGTTCAAATCGTCGCCGGTTTCTCTGTCGGCGGCGTCCCCGCCGGTTTCTTTTTCGGCGACTTCCTCGCCGTTTTCGAGGTCGACGTTAAATTCCGGATCTTTAAACAGCTGACATTCTTTAAGTTCGAGTCCGCTTCCGTCCTGCGAAGCGACGATCGATTTATTCCCGTCGGCAATGAGACAGCGTTCGAGCGTTACGGACGAATCGTGAAGGTAAATCCCGATATTGAAATCTTTGAACGTCGAATAAGCGACGCGAACCGTCGAATTGAACGCGCCGATTCCCGCCGGCCAGGGCGCGTCTTCGTCCTCGGGATCAAAGGGAACGAGTCCGCGAAATTGGGTCGAGCGCGCTTCAAGCGTCGAATTTTCGTTGACTTCCGCGCACGACGTGTCGTAGGCGACCAGTTCGCTGTCGGTAATGCGAACGCGTCCGCGGTTGTGCAGGTTAAGCGACGCGTACCCGCTCTTAACGAGCCTGGAATCGCGGATTTCCACCCACAGACCCTCCGGCGTGTCTTCGACGTCGACGCAGCCCAGCCCCGTGTCGGCGAAGACGCATTTGTCGATCAGCCCGGTCGCCCGACCGTCGAAAAATATTCCGCCGTGTTTTGTTCCGCGCGCCTCGCAACGAACCAACTTCGCCCAGACGCCTTCCCCGCGAACGGAAAAGCCGCTCTGGTCGGCGGACGTAGCGCGGCATCCGACAAAAGTCGGCGACCCGCCGCGAACGGCGACGCAACTCTCGTAGCGAATTTCGTCGTTTGCCTTGGACTCGCCCGTTCCCGAGATCGAGGCGAACGTCAGGTTTTCAAACGCGGGCGCGCCTCCGTCGATCAACGCCGCCGTCGAGCCGGCGCGAACAATCGCGACGTCGCCGGGAGAGCCGGTCGAACTCCTGATAAGGATGTCCTTGCCGACGACGACGGGTTTGTCGACGTTATAGACGCCGGGCGAGAGGACGAGCGTGTCGCCGTCGTTTAACGCCGCGACGATTTCGCAAAGATTGGACGACGGATCGATTGTTTTGACGTTGCCGGACATACGGCGTTCTCCTTTGAGCGCGACGGTTTTGAATTTGGACGACGCCGACTTTTGTCGACGCCGGGTTTTTCTAATGGTACCCGAGTCGCGGTTGCGTTTCAAGCGAACCGACTTATTTTTTCAATTATGTCCAAAAAACCGAACGGTAAAAATCGACAAAATCAAAGCGTCGACGCCGTTTTTACGCCTTTGGGGGCGCGTCGACGTCAAAAAGCGCCCGTCGATAATATCGCCTGCCGTCGCGTGGACGAGCGCGCCGCGCGTCGCCGTCAGCACGGTTAAGAACGCGCCATATTTGCTCGCAAGCGTCGACTGACCGGTTACGAGCGTGTTCGCGTCAGAAAGGGGCGCGTTATTCATCGTTGTTCAAGTCGGTATTTCAAGACTCGGCGTCGGAAATTAAAAGATTGTTTTTCACTAACCTCCCGATCTTATTGCTTGTTCAGCCGCCGTGTTATTAATTTGGCGCGAAATAAGAGTTTAACCGAGCGATCATTTTCATAAACCGATTATTTGTCAGAACGACTGTTTGCATCTTTTTGTTGTTTCTGTTTATGTTCGCGCTTTTTATGGCAACGATAGCGATGAATCTCTTGGTGCGCTAGTCGCATTCCCTTTCCCGGAAATAATTGAAACAAATGCACAAGGGGGTGTTCAAAAAAATAACTGTCAATGATTTCCTCAGGCCCTCCTTGCTCTTCATTGACGGCGTGCAAGAGGTTAAGAACTATTACCATTAAAAGCCAATAACCTACAAATTGAATAGATTTAAGTATAGATGGCGTCAACATTTTGGATATTATCAATATCAGCGCTATTAATAATATCACTTTAACAACAAGTAAAAGATACCATTTCAAAAGACAACCGCGTATGTTATCATAGTCTTCGTCCGTTGTTATGACTCTGTTTTCATAAACTTTGTTCTTTCCTTTATTTAAATCGTTCATTGTTGGACTCCTAATCGTCGCTCTTTAATTGAAGCGCCTGTAATCCGAGAACCAAGTTCATTACTTGTCACGTATATTCTACCCGTCGATCAGGAAAAATCGCCAGTTATTATCTCATTTTTTCCAACCTCTCATTAGGGCGGTTTTTCAAGACGCCTTGACGTTAGAAACGTCCCTGTCGTGACGATTAACCGATAACGTATTGGCGTTTTCGAGGGTACGCGACGCCTCCGAAACTATGTCGGTCGGCGCAACGCTTGCAGACGGAACAAACATACAAAACATTTCCTCACACGCCGTAGATTCTGTGTGAAAAGAGTGAACCAAATCTTTTCTCTCTATTTCCCAATAATATATTTCCCATCGTCTCTTCCACCATTTATGTTCCAGTAAAAATACAAAATGCAATTTTTCTAAGATCTTTCGCTCTCCTGGAATAATGTGCCAGTATTGGGGAACTTCGTTCTCGATCAATAATGAGATCAAACGTTCACAGTTCATTTCGGGATTCTCTTCAAAAACCAACGACCATTTCTTGCCAAACGCCTTGCCAAGCAAATAATAAAACGTTTCACAAACCCCGGCTTCTGATTCAAATCTATCGACGACGTCTCTTGTCCCATTATTGTAAAAAGCTATTTCCCAATTACGACGATTAGATTCAGCGTTGTACTCTAACGAATATCCGCCGTTCTGTCCAACTGCGGCAAGGTTGTCGCCGAGAATCGAGTATGCCGAACGTGGAACGCCGATTTTATCCAGCTTTATCATCAATTCTTTGCAATTCATCTAACAGCCTCGTCTTGCGCGATTTCTTTTAAATATCCCCCCGTCTAAGAGACGTTGCGCTGTTTTTTCAAACGGTATTGAACTCCGCCGCCCGGTTGCTCGAACCGGGGCGCGGCAATTCCCCTGCAGGCGCTGTTTGTGAGCGCTGTTTCTGATTGACGTCGCGTCGATTGTCGACCGACGTCCTTTTTTATGGTACTCGGGCGTGCGGGGCGTTTCAAGCGAACGGGGTCGATTTTTCATTTTTTTTGAAAAATCCGGCGTCGACCGACTCCGGTAACATGGGAGAGTTTAACGCGTTGTATTTATCGAAGAGAAATTTTACGCGCGGGCGGGGCAAAAAGGTTCCGCGCAAACGTTGACGGAAATTGGAAAGCAAGTAAACTTTATACCGCACAGATTCCCGTATAATTTGTTTTCTGTGCGGCGGACGGCCCGGCCGTCGTTTTTGATTCGATTAACGAACCAATGTTAAGGAAAAGCAACATGAAAAAAACGCTGCTTGCGTTTCTGATCGTCGCGTTCGCGGCGTTCGGCGTAAACGCTTCTGAAATCACCCCCGAGGGGATGAAACAACTGGAAACCGAATGGCTGTTCCAGTGCGACGACGAGCCGACCTTTGAGAAGGCGAAGCTCGAAATCGGATACGCGCGCGACCTCGCCGATCGCATCGCCGATCTTGACGACGCGCCCGAATTCGACGAAGATCTCGCGAAACTCGACGAACTCGAAAAGAAAATCGACGGCGCGACCGAAACGCCGGACCTCGCCAAAGAACTCTATCTCGACGTGCGCAAAGTCAAGCGCGAGATTATGTTCAAAAACCCGCTGATCAACTTCGACAAGATCGTCCTGATCGACAATCCGTACCCGAAAGGGAAGCCCGG
>JAFZNK010000129.1 GCA_017550965.1 Thermoguttaceae bacterium | reverse complement strand
GACTTCGCGGCGCGATACTCGATTGGCGATAACCCCGCGTGCCGGAACGAGAACTTTCCTGCAAACGCTTCGTCGACAAGATAAGTCTTGCCGACCCTCCGTCTTCCGTAAACCGCAACCAGTTCGGCGGAATCTCCGTTGTAAAGATCGTTGAGCTTTTTAAGCTCGGTTTCTCTCCCGACAATCATCGATGTTCTCCATTATAATCTTCGTTGAACACAAAATTTCACACTCTCAACGAAAATTATATTCAGGGACACTTGTCGGTCAATGGTTTTGAAAAATATTTTTCGTTGAAAGGCGCTTTTTCTTCGTTCAACGAAAATTATATTGACAAACCCGGCGCAATCTTACGCGGTCGGCTATTGAATCGTCGCAGATCAGTTGCAACGTTAACGGCGTTTTTTCTTCTCTCTCAACTCAAGACGCGCGCCAAAAAAACGCCCGGCGTTTCCGAAAAAACGTCGGGCGCGTCCAAGGAGTCAAACGGCGTTACAGACGCCGTTTAAGGAGATCTTTCGATCAGGTGAAATCGGCGAGTTTGACCCAGCAACGATTTTCCCAAGAGTTGCGAACCGCTTCGATCGTGCGTTCGACGTCGTAAGCGTCGCGGAAAGTCGCGATCGGGGCGACTTCTTCGGCGCCGGCGATCTTGAGCATGTTCTCATAGCACGCGTTGACGGTGAAGTCGCGATAGCCGAACATATGGCCGTCGGCGAAGGACGCGTACGAGCCGATGTCGCCGCGATTCGAGAGGACGCGCGACCAGCCGCGTTCCGGATTCTTCGCGTCGTAAATACTCAGATAGTTGACGTCGTCGTAATTCCACGCGATGGCGCCGTTTTCGAAGTACAGCTCGTAGCCGTGCGTGTTTTCGGTGCCCCACGCGTTGCGCGTGCATTCGAGCGAGCCGATCGCGCCGCCGGGCAGCGTGTACATGATGCGCGTGGCGTCGTCGGTTTCAACCGCCTGCATCTTGACGTCTTCCGTTTCGCTTCCGGCGCCGCGCTTCATACGCGCTTCAAGGTCGGATCCGACGAAGGACGGGACTTTACGTTCTTTGATGTGCGTCGCCTGCATGGCGCAAAGTTCGATCGGACGCATGCCGGTGACGTAATAGAGCATATCGAGCGCGTGAGAGCCAAGGTCGCCGAGCGTGCCGCCGGTCTTGCTGAAACGCCAGCTGTACGGAGTGTCCGGGCCGCCCCAGGATTGATTGTAGAAGGAGCGCGCTTCGATAAGTTTGCCAAAACGGTTGGCCTTGACAAGTTGACGCGCGAGGACGTTAGACGGGCAACGACGATAAATGAAGTTGACGGCGTTGAGCAACTCGGGCTTGGCTTCGACGGCGTTCATCATTTCGCGCGCTTCGTCGACGGAAACGGCGAGCGGCTTTTCGCAGAAGACGTGCTTGCCCGCTTCGATCGCCTTCATCACGGCGTCGTGGTGCATCGCGTTGGGAAGACAAACGTCGACGTAATCGCATTCGGGGTCTTTAATGACGGCGTCGAGATCTTTGCTGGCTTTCCAGCCGACTTCGTTGGCGGCGGCAAATTCGCCGTCGGTGTAAGTGTAAGCGCCGTAAAGAACCGGCTTGATCGGGCAGGTCGGATAATAACGAGCGACGGCTTCATAAGCGACCGCGCGGACAGTGCCCATCATACCGTAACCAAGAATACTGACATTAAGCGTTTTCGCCATTGAAAATATCTCCTAAATTAAATTCATATTCCGGGTCGAGCCGCGCTTTGGCTCCGAGCGCCGGGGCTATACCGTTACCTAACGACGGACTCAACGCCTCGCCGACACAACGCGAAGACGCCCGAAAAAGCGTCGACGCCAATTGCGATTTATTGCCCGCATTGTAACGAATCCGACGCCGCGTTTCAAGAAGCGAATTCGTTTTTTGTCTTTTTTTCGCGAAAAATTTTATCGGGCGTCATTCCATGCGTCTTTTGAACATGAACCCTGCGGCAACCAGAGAAATCACGGCGACGACGGCAAGAGGAACGAGGCACGCTCCAATCGCGTCGTTCGACGCGCCGCGTAAAAACAATCCCTTCATCACCTCCATCTCCCAGCGGACGGGATTGGCGATCGTCGCCGTTTTCAGCCACTCGGGCATATTGTCGATTGGAGTGGCGAACCCCGAAAGAATCATCGCCGGGGGCATGAACAAAAAGACTCCTAACATCGCCTGTTGCTGCGTCGTCGCCGCCGAGCTTATCATCAACCCGACGCTGACAATCGACGTCAAATACAACACCGTGCACGCCAGAAAGAGAGCAAACGTACCCTGTAACGGTATTTTAAAACCAAAGATAACGATCGCCGTCGAGAGCAAAGCGGAGCACGTCGCCAAAAGGACGGACGATATCGTCTTACCCGCCACAATCTCCGTCGGAGTCGCCGGCGAAACAATTAATTGTTCAAACGTGCCCATTTCCCGCTCCCGCGCGATAGAAAACGAAGAAACCATCAAGCCGACCGTCGTCGTGATAAGACAGATCAACCCCGGCATAAATGAGTTGCGCGATATCAAGTTCGGGTTAAACCAACGTCTTGCAATCGGCCCCATAGAAACGTTTCCGCCGTCGGGAGTCTGAATCGCCGCTTTGACGCCGTAAGACTGAGTAATTTGCGCGACGTATCCTCCTAAAATCGCCGAGGCGTTCGCGCGTCTCCCGTCGAGAAGAAGCTGAACCTTAGCGGATTCGCCAACGCTGAGCATCCGCGACGAAAAATCGTTGGGTATCGACAAGCCCGCGAAGATTTCGCGTCGCTCCAGCGCGTCTTTTAAGTCTTCGTAACTTCGATAGTAAAGAACGTCCCGAAAAACGGGTTTGACTCCAAACGACTGCAAAAACGTGGACGACTCCGCGCCGGAATCCATATTAAACACGCCAAGTCGAACGTTCGTCACCTCCAGCGAAACGGCGTACGCAAACATGATCAGCTGCATGATTGGCGGAAAGATCAAGACGGCTCGCATTTTTGGAGTCCCAAGATTGACGGCCAACTCTTTTAAAACCAACCGTCTCGTACGGCGAAGAGAATCAAACATTTCGGTCGCGCCTTTCTAAAGCCTCGTGGGCGTTTTCACAATCGCCGCGACAAAAACGACGGAGCCTATAATCGCCATGCAACCGATTTGATTCAGCAACAACGGCCAAACGTCCCCCGTCATAAAGATCGTCTGAAGACAAACGACGTAATAACGCGCTGGAAAAACGTACGTTACGCATTGAATGAATTTCGGCATGGCGTCAATTTCAAAAATCACGCCCGAAAGCAGAAAATTAGGAAGGAAGCTCGACAGAACCGCTATTTGAGACGCGACGCTCTGATCGCGTTGCGTCGACGAAATCAACACGCCTTGCGACGTCGCGACGAGCAGAAACACGCACGACGATAGAAGAAACGCGCCGATTGAGCCTTCAAAAGGGATCTCAAACAAGCGCCGCGCCAACGTCGCGCTGCCGATCGCCGCCGCTATTCCAAGCAGAAAATAGGGGATCATTTTTCCCACGAACATCTCAAATTTTCCGACCGACGTCGCGAGCGTCGCTTCCATCGTGCCGCGCTCCCACTCTCTTGCGACGACAAGACACGTGAGCAACGTGCCGATCATGGCAAGGATCATCGCGATCGAACCGGGCAACAGACTGTAACGCGTGATCTGCGCGGGATTATACATCGTCTTCGTTTCAAGGTCGATTTTACTCGACAGACCGGTCGCGCCCGTCTCGCGCGCCCTAAGCGACGTCCACTTGACAAACGCGGCGCGAACATAGTTCTCGACCAGAAGCGCGAGATTCGGTTCTCCGCCGTCGACAAGCGTCTGAATCGCGCCCAATTCACCGCGTTCGACCAGAGTCGAAAAATCGTTGGGAACGACGACAATAGCGCGAACGATTTCGTCGCGGAGCCCCCTTTCGGCTTGCAATCGATCTGAATAATACCTTGCGTTAAAATATTTCGACGCGTCCAGCGAGTTATAAAAAGAACGCGCCAGCGGCGAATCGTCCTCTAAAACGACTCCAATTTTCACGTCCGCCGAGTCCAAAGAAAGACCGTAGCCAAAGAGAAAAAGCATGATCGCCGGAAAGACAAAGGCGATTAGCAACGCGCTCGGATCGCGAAAAACCTGAAGCCACTCTTTCCAGACGATCGCAAAAAGACGTTCAAGTTTCTTCATTTCGCGCCCCCTTCTCTCCCCTGTTGAATCAGGCGAATAAACGCGTCTTCAAGCGTGGGATCGGGGTTTTCGGGCGTTCTGGCGGACGATTTGAGCTCGTCCGGCGTTCCTTCGGCGATTTTTTGCCCGTCAAGAATCAACGCCAGGCGATCGCAATATTCCGCTTCGTCCATAAAATGTGTCGTAACAAGCACTGCAACGCCCTGCGCGGCGAATCGATTGACGCGATTCCAGAATTCGCGACGCGCAATTGGATCGACGCCTGAGGTCGGCTCGTCGAGAAAAAGCGCGTCAGGATTGTGAATTGTAGCCGTCGCAAGCGCAAGACGTTGTTTGTATCCAAGGGGCGTAACCCCGGCTTTGACATGCTCGTATCGGCGAAGATCGTATTCGTCCAGCGTTTGCTCAATCACGCTTCCGCGCTTCAAGAGCGGCAAACCGTAAAGATCGGCATAGAAAACAAGGTTTTGTCTTACGGTCATATCGACGTAAAGAGAAAACTTTTGCGCCATGTAACCAAGTCGGCTTCGCGCGACCGACGGAGCTTTCCTCAAACTGAAACCTCCGACAAAACCTTCGCCCTTTGTCGGACGAAGAAGGCCGCATAACATCTTAAACGTCGTGCTTTTGCCGGCGCCGTTGGGACCGAGCAGTCCGAAAATTTCGCCGGGCTTGATTTTAAATCCGACGTCGGACGCGGCGGTAAAGTCGCCAAATTTCTTCGTCAAACCATTGGCGACGACGACGGCGTCTACGGAAGGTTTTCGCGCAAACGTTCTCTCGTTTGCGCCGTCGTCTTTTGGAGCGCCGCCAAGGCGTTCGATAAACCCGTCTTCAAAGCGCGGACGCGTTAACTCGACGCGACGCCCTCCGAAAAGAGCCTTCGGATCGCGCGCCGCGTCAAACGCGCGGCTCAACGTAACGCGAATCGAACCGCCCTGAATCGTCGCGTCGACAATTTCTTCTTTCTTCAACAGATTAGCGACCTCTCGACGACGTTCGCCCGGATCGACGTTCAGAACTCTAACGACTCTGCTTTCCATACCGCGAGTCAGTTCTTTAGGGGCTCCCGAAAAGAGAAGCTTGCCTTCGTTGAGAAGAATCGTTTCGTCGCAAAGCTCCGCTTCGTCAAGATACGCGGTGCTCCATATCGCGACGGTATCGGGCGCAACGCGCTCTTTAACCATGCGCCATAATTCGCGTCGACTCAACGGGTCGACGCCGACTCCCGGCTCGTCGAGCACAAGCAGTCGCGGGGTCGTAATCATCGCGCACGCCAGTCCCAGCTTTTGTTTCATCCCGCCAGAAAGTCGACGCGCAAGTCTTTTGGTAAAACGGGTTAAATTAGTAAATTCAAGCAGTTCGTCAAACCGTTCTTTGCGTTGCGAACGAGGAAGATTGCGTAATTTTGCGTAGAGGTTGAGGTTCTCCATGACCGTCAGATCTTCGTAAAGCCCGAATTTCTGCGGCATGTAGCCCAACAATTCGCGAACGCGCGCCGTCTGTTTCGCCGCGTCGTACCCAAACGCCGTAACGCGGCCGGAAGTCGGGGTTAACAATCCCGCGATCAGGCGAAGCGCGGTCGTTTTACCCGCGCCGTCCGGCCCGACAAGTCCCGTGATTTTTCCAGGTTTGACCGTAGCCGAAATCGAGTCGAGCGCAGGCTTCTCCGCCTTTGGAAAAAGTAATGTCGCGTCTTCAAAAACGATCATTCTTCTTCCTTATCCTCAATAAGAAGAACTGGTTCCGGATCGGTGTTCAAAGGAATCTTCACGTCGACGGGCGCGCCCTGACGCAATCCCAAATCGGGCGCGTCGACGACGATTCTCGCGCGATAGACAAGATTGGTTCGAAGATTTGGCGTTTCAACTGTTTTCGGAGTAAATTCAGCCTCCGGAGAAATATAACCGACATGACCGACATACGTTTTTTCCGAGGAATCAGTCGTAACAACAACGCGAGCGCCCGGCGCGACTTTGCCAAGATCGGGTTCTTCGACAAAAATATAAACCCACACGACGTCGCGAACCGAAAGCGACGCGACCGTTTGCCCCGCTGCGACGATTGCGCCAGGTTCTGCGACACGCGTCAGAACGACGCCGTCGTTAGGAGCCGTCAACACGGCGTCGTCCAAAGCGATATTAGCCCTTTGCAACGACGCTTCCGCCTGGGCGACCGCCGCTTTTGCCGCGTCGACGTCTTCTTTTCTCGTCCCCTCTTCGAGGAGTTCCACGTTGGCTAGTGCTCGCGCCAACCTCGCTTTGGCGACGTCGCGATTCGACAACGACGCGTCGTAACCGCTCTGACTGACAGCGTTCTTGCCAATGAGGTTTTCGTTGCGCACAAGATCGGCCTCCGCAAGTTCCAACGTCGCGCGACATTCGTCCGCCTGAGCCTTCGCTTCTTCGATCTCCTGTTTGCGCGCGCCGTTCACAGCTTTCTCGAGCGCCGCGCGAGCTTTGTCCAACGCCGCCTTCGCAAGTTGAACGTCGACTTCCAAAGGCTCGACGTCGAGTTTTGCGAACAACTGTCCTTTTTTCAACTCGTCGCCTTCTTCCGCAAGAATTTCCGTAATCCTGCCCCCAACGCGAAAACTCATATTGACGCGTCGAATTTCGACGTTGCCGTAATACGTCAGCGAATCTTGAACAGACGCGTTCTTGCCCTTTTGTTCGCGAGCATACAAAAAGACTCCGACGCCAACGCCGACAATTATCAATAAGAGAACGATTTTCTTAACGATGTTCATCATCGCGCTCCTTCCGGGGTACGAATAAGAGATATCAGAACGGCGGCAATCAAGCGTTTCCCATGTTCCAAACGTTGTTCCTTTTGCGTTTCGTCAAGCGCGACTTCAAGAAACAGTCCTCGAAAAAAACGTGTCAGCGTCAAAGCAAGTTCTTCGTCGGAAACGACAAATTCAACGCCGCGTTCTCGCCGTATTCTTCCAAACAAACTCGCAATGGGAACGTTCGTGTTTTGTTCAATAAGATCCAACATTTTTGATTGATATTTGCTGAAAATTCGCGTTTCTAAAAAAACGCCGCGCGCAACGTTGAACGGAACGTTCACGACGAGTTTTTCAACAACAGCTTCGACGTCGGCGCGTGCGGTCGGCCCGGACAATTTTATCAAGTCGATCATCTTGGGAACACGAGAAATATGGTCGAGAACGACGCACAAAAACAAATCGTTTTTATTACCAAACCAACGATAAACAGTCGTCAACGAACCGCCGGCTTCACGAACGATCTCCGCAAGAGAAACTTCGTTATAGCCGCGCTCTTCAAACAGGCGTTTAGCCGTCTCAACGACCTTGCGCCATCTGGCCTGTCCGCGCGCAGTCGGGGGTTGGATAAAAGTCGGTAATTCATGTAATTCCTCAGCGTTCATGACGTCTCCTTTAAAAGCGTAATGTAATATACATTACACTTTTAAAAAACGCAAGAGGGAATTGAATAAAAAAACAATTCCCTCAATACCAAAATCGTTTACGCTATCAAATCGCGCTTTTTATTATTTGTTTTCGCCCGGCGCGATTCGTTTTTTCCCTCGGAACTCAACGCCTCTTCTCGTTGCCGCACGGGCCGCAGGAACAACTCGCCCGTCGGAAGCGTCAGAATCGCGGGCAGAATGATATACGACGCCAAGTGAGCGACGATCAACAACGAGCCCATAAAGATCGTGAAATAAACGGTTGGAATAAAGTCGCTCATCAAGTACGACAGAAGTCCGATAACAATCACGGCGCTCGTCTCGAACATCGCCAGCGCGCAGTTTTTAAAGGCGAAAGCCACCGCGTCTTTGCGCGAATGATACGGCTGCATAGCGCCCAGTCGGAACCACGCGATAAAATGAACAATGTCGTCCGCCGCGACTCCGAGCGCCGCGCTGCCCGTAAGCATAGTGCCTAGCTCGATATTAATGCCCAGAAGTCCGACTATGCCGAAAACAAAGACGCACGGAAAGACGCACGGGAAGACCGCGAGCAATCCGCACAGCGCGCTCCGATAGATAATCGCCAGCACGATTCCGATCGTGATAAAAGCGAACAGAAAACTCGTCTGCAAGTCGTGGATCAACAATTTCTGCACGCGCTGAACAAGCGGAATACTTCCGGTCGTCAGGGTGTTCTCCAACAGAAATACGCTCGGCGTTTCCGCGTCTTCGAGCGTTTCCTTAATAATTCGCTCAACTTGCTCCGTAAACACGCCGTAATCGACGTCTTGCATCGCGAACGTTCGGCATGTTACGCGATAATAACGCCATCCGTCCGTCTCGCGAAAATACCCGGCCTCTTCCAGAGCCGATCGGTTTTTGTATAAAACGTTTCGGAACGTCGACCGCGCGCCCGTCGCACGAAAAGATCGTTCGTACTGATCTGGAAGATCGCCCATGAAATTTAGCGCAGTGATAATCGTCGAGTCGAGCAAATTGTCCTGTAAGTTCCACGCCAACTGCTGAAGTGAATAGAATTCCTGGAGAAGCTCTTCTTTGTCCTCAGAAATCGGAGTCTTGATCACAACCTCCACTGGAATGAGCGGTCCAAACTCATTTTCTAGCCAGACATAGTCTTGAATCTGACGCGTCGACGATTTGAGCGACTGACGCAATCCGACGCGCGGCTGAATGCGCGGCAACGCGAGCGCGCAAATTATGACGATAACGCCGACCCCAACGAGCGTCCAGACGGGACGATCGACGCCGAATCTCGCAAACGTCCAGTATGCGTGTTCGCCGAATTTATCTCGAAAAGTCGGCTCTCTGTCTTCAGGATCCTGCACGATAAATTCGCGCCGCCCCCACGCGCCGCGACGTATGACATACTGCTCAAGCTTCTTGCGAAAGGACTCGTCTTTAAGCGGGAAGAGCAGAAAATGAACGGAAATATAGACGACGACTATTGTCGTCAATATCGCCAGCGAAAGCGCAGCAATCGCGCTAAAACGCCGCGCCGGCGCCAATACGCAGGTTTGCAGGGACAAAAGTCCCAAAAGCGTCGTGATCACCGAGCCCGAGACCGGCACGATCGCGTCGCGCAACATCCGATAAACCGCGAGTTTCGGCGGTAGCGACGGACGCGCCGCAAAATAGTAGTTCGTTAAATGAATACAGCTCGACAGCGACAAGACGAACGTCAAATTGACCGCAAGCATAAGGATCGAATCGAACGTTACGCCGAGGTAATAGATCAGCGCAAGACAGATCTGCTGATTCAAAAACGAAATGGAAAAGACCAGAGCCGCGACTCGAACGTTGTGAAAACACGTCAGCAAAATGATAAAGCCAACGACATAAGTAACGACGTTCATTTCGACGAGTTTGTCGTGGCAGACGTCGTCGATGGAAACGCTGTCGGTCGTCGAACCGCCAACGCGAATTTTATCGCGTCCAAGACCGGAAATCTCGTCCGCGACTTCCCAAACGCGTTTGACCGCCGGACGACGGTATTTCTTTCCTTCGTCCGAAATCAACGCGACCAACGCGACCGTCCCGCCGTCTTTCGAATACAGAAACGAATCGAATCGCGCGTGAAAATCTTCGTCCGACATCTCAATCGGAGGAGCCGTCAATTGCGCGTAAACGTCGTCGCCCGTGAAAACCGCGCGATAGAATTGACGCGAAGCGCCGTCCCATTCGACTGGCGCGAGAAGTTTTTCGCGAAAAAGTTCGAGTTCCTCCGAACCGGGCGCGCACCCTTCCCAGCTCAAAATAAGCGTCTCGTCTCCGCCGAAGATCCGCACAAATTCAAGAAAACGTTGCGTCTCCTCGAGAGACTTGGGAACCCACTCTTCGGCGCGATTCTCCGTCTCCCCCCAGGATTTCAGCGCCCCGAAGACAATAAACGGTATAAGCGCCGTCAAGAGAATCGACAACGTCACGCGAAACGACACGACGCGAACAAGTCCGCGCCATATCTTGCGTACAATTTTTTCGGAAAACGGCTGTTTGATCATGGATTTCTCTTCGACAAACGACAGGGGCCGCGGGCGATTCTCCGCGCGACTGCCCGACGCCATATCTTTATCCAATCAAAAGGTCGTTTTGTCAATAAGAACGCGCGGCTTCGCCGGGTTTTTCAAAGAAACCCGTCCGTTAAAAAGCGTGAAATTTAGCTAGTTTCGCATAGAAGGGAAAACAACGTTGAACAAGGTTCCTAAAAGCAATCGAGGCACGTCCCAGCCTTTGACTTTTCTCCAGACAACGCATCATGCAAAATTGAAAAGCGACCGTTAGTAAGGAAGCATCGTTACACGTTTGACCAGAATATTAACCAACAACGCTAATTACGTCGCAACACGTTGGTTCCTGGTTGGCGACGTCAAAAATCCACTCGCCCTCAACGTCCGTCGCGACGAAATTGCGATTGCGATAAAAATCTTTTACCTGAGAGTTCTTTTGCGTTGGGAAGAACAGACCTTTAAGCCGCTTCACGCCCTGTTCGCGCGCCGCATGCTGAACGTCGGCAAGCATGACGTTTTCAAGTTCACGACCAATAACGCGACAGCTCATCACAAACAAATCGATCGTCCATTGTTCCGGCGAATCCTTATACGCAAACAACACCCCGACCAATCCGTGTTGCGTTTGCGCGTCGCGCAACGTAAACGCGCGACAGCGCCAGCTTACGTCGGCGGCCCTGCGGCGCGCTTCGTCGATGGAAAAGCGCCGAGTCGTGAGATTAAACTGGTTCGTTTTGTTGATGAGTTGCGCGACACGCGCCACGTTTTCTTCTGAAACGTCTTCTACCGTCGCGGTCATGTCGAGACTCGCGAGAAAATCTTTCAAATTTGTCGCCGTCGTCGACATTTCGCGGATGATTGCGCGGGAACGATAACTTTCATGCCGTTCGCGATCTTCCTTTGTAATTGCAACCGTTTCAAACCACATGCCGCGCCGCAACGTGGGAACAATCTTCCAATGCTGATTGTCAAACTCCGGCGTCACGACTTCCGGCAATTCCTTGCGGATGAGAGTGCGTTCCGCCGGGTTGTCGTCGACAAACACAAACGCGTCGAGACCAAGCGAGAGTTCCTGCGCAATCGAACGTAAATTCGCCGCTTTGTCCTGCCAATTCGCGCGGAACGCGACGAAATCCTCACGTTTTAGAATCATGTCCGAGCGCTGACTAAACGCTTGCAACGCGTCCGACTCGTTATTCTTCGAACAAACCGCCAGCAAAACGCCTTTAAGTTGCAACCCCTTCGCGTACTGCTGAAACGCGGTAAAGGATTCCCCGTCGGAAAATGACGGTCCAATCCGTAAGCCAAACGGCCCGTCTTCTCCAACGACCCCTCCCCACGCGGTATTGTCCAAATCCATGACTAGAACACGCTTGCTCAATCCGAAAAAAGCGGCAATGTTCGCCGCGTACGCTGTTGCTAAAACAGGCGTCGCCTGAGGCGCGGGGTATTGTTTCGCAACGTACCAATCGCGACTCCTCGTCCACTCGCCGTCATGAAGCTCAGCTAATTGGCTCGGATGTAAAAAAGCGACCCCGCTCGGCAAATCTTCCGACAAGCGAAGGTTGATCTCCTCAATGCGGCGCACGCGGCCGTCCGATTCCGTGTACTCGAGCCCGCCCCACGCGCCAAACGGGGGAATTTCCAGCCCCGTGTGAATTAAACAAGCCGACGAACGACTTCGTGCTATTTCGCGAAGATTCTTAATCTTATTAACGTAGTCGTCAACCCGGTTCTGCGGCGCGCGAAGGCCGCAATTAAAATCGTGAGACTCAAGCAAGAGAAGAATCGCGTCAGGATTACAACGATAGAGTCCGCTTTCGGGATCGAGAATCTCCTGAGCGTACGCGCCAAAATCGGCCTCGTAGATATTGAGCTTCATCTCGCGCGCCAAACCGGCCGTCAACAGAAACGGACGCAGAAACGAAGTCGTGCAACTTCCGGCAAGCGCGACGTTAAGTTCGCGTTGATAGACGTCGCGCGGAGCGTGTTCGTAAATCGTATTCGCGATCGCTTGACGCCGCGTCCAAAAAGAGAAATCGGGAAAGAGTTCAAAAGCGCGGCGCAAATAATAGAGCGCGAGGCGATAATCTCCCGCGCGAGCGTAAAGCGCGGCGATCTCGCCGAACAATTCCGCGTCGACAGAACCGGACGCGTCTTCGAATTGTAAAAGCGCGGCAAGTTTTTTGTTTCCCGCCGCGCCGGGATTTTCGCGACGGCCTTTATAAAATTCAAGCTCAATTCGTAGAAAAGTCGCAAGTTGCGAATCGCCGACGCTCGCAAGCAAACGTTCCAGCTCGTCTTCGCTCCACTCCTTCGAAAACAACTTACGTTGCATGACCGTCGCAAAATTTATCGCGACGTCGCCGCTGAACTTGCGTCCTATATCCCGACAAAGCGACGCAAAAAGCAAACTCGACTTCGCGTCTGTAGCTCTCTCGTCAAAGCACGCGTTAAGCCACTTGCCAATCGGTATTTCCATAACGACTCTTATTCTCTCGTTAAAAGAATGCTCACGACTTTGCGTCAGACTTGCGCTTTCTCCATCATTTTAACGACGTCTCCTACCGTGCGGATATTCGCTACGTCGTACGTGTCAAACACAACGCCCATCTGCGATTCCAGGAGTAGCAACATTTTAACGAGAGCGACAGAATCCCATCCCTTAACCGACAAGATTCTCGTCTCTGGCGTAAGCTCTAAATCGTAACGCCCCAAAACGTCGCTCACAACTTGCGACAACGCAGCCAAATTCGGATCCATAAAAAAGCTTTCCCCAATTTATTGTTCTCTTAAAACAGTCGTTTCCGGCAAAATGCACTGCGAAGACTGCCACGTCAACGAAACCGCCCCCCAACTAAGCCCCGCGCCAAAACCGCAGAGCAAAACGCGCGAGCCCTCTCGTATACGGTCTGCTTTCAGCGCCTCTGACAGCATGAACGGCAACGTAACCCCGCTCATATTGCCAACTTTTTCCAAAAAGTAAAATTGCTTCTCTTTCGGAATCTTCAGCATGCCGTAGAGCATACTGACCATCATTTTATTCGCTTGATGAAAAAGGACAAGGTCGTACTCTTCGAGCGATGTTCCGTGCGTCGCGCACGCGTTCTTAATGAATTGCGGAATCGTGTGAACCACGAAATGAAAGACCGCCGCGCCGTTCATCTTCAATTGACTTGGCGCGCGTATCGATCCGTTTTCAAAAGTCTCTTCAACCAACGATTCCGGACGTAGAGGGCGGCGACTCATGCCTTCTGGCACGATTATATGCTCCGACTGTTTGCCGTCGACGCCAAATTCAAACCAATCTATCTGAGAGCCTGTCGCCGCTGCTCCACACTGATACAATATCGCAACGGCGCCGTCCCCATGAATTGGAACAAGCTCCTGATCCATTGGATTAATAATCTGAGAAAGCGTGTCTGAATGAATCGCGAGAATATTACGCGCGCCGACGACGCCTAGCAAAGACGCGGACGTCGCAAGTTCAGGCACAAAGGCGCTACATGCCTGAACCATATCAAATGCCATAACATGTTGGGAAAGCCCCAGTCTGTTTTGCATAATACACGCAGTTGGGGGCGTACGATGCTCCGGCGTGAGCGTTGCGTAAATAATCGCGTCTATTTCACTGCGGTCAAGCGCGACAGAATCGAGAAGCGCATTCGCAGCGCACGCAGCAAGGTCGCCGGCCGACTGCGAAGGAGCGATCACCCGCCGTTCTCGTATTCCGGCAACGTCGAGGAAAGAATTAAACTTATCGTTCTTAAAACGCGCGCTTAGTTCTTCGTTGGTAATAACACGCTCGGGCAAGGCGGTTCCTATCCCGAGAATAATTGGCGACACATCAATGCTCATACAAAATCTTTCAATACCGTCGTACCGATTTAGAGCGACTCTCAACGTTCGTTACAACTCTTTAACAACGGCGTCGTAAATATGTCTTAACGTAACGTAATCTTCAAGGGAACTATCTGCAAGAGGATATACGGCGTATATTTCCGCAAGTTCCCCAAACAGTTGCGCTTTCTTAATACTGTCGATTCCCAGGTCCGTTTCAAGATTGTAATCAATCTGCACCGAATCCTCCGGATAACCGGTTTGCTCCACTACAAATGTCTTCATGTAACTCAGAATTTCTTTTCTTTTCTCGTCAATCGATTCCGAATTATTCGATCCTATGTTCTGTTGTTCAGGCGAAACGGACGATTGCGACGTCGGCGTAGGGACTCCGCTTGTTCGTTCGACGATAAAGTCGCGAATGGCGCGTAGCGTAGCGAAATCGTCAAGCGACGTCGCGCCGTTCATGTCGTCCGCCGTCGAGAAGTGAAATTTCTCGTTGAGTTCGCCAAGGAGTTGCGCTTTTTTAATACTGTCGATTCCAAGATCCCCTTCAAGATCGGCGTCCAGCTCGACCATGTCTTCCGGATAGCCAGTCTGCTCTACGACGAAGTTCACAAGATACGCGTCAAGTTCGGAAGAAGAAACCGCCGATTTCGCAACAGCCGCAGATTGAGCGGCGGGCTTTGACTGAGAAGGAATCTTCGGTTCCTCGGCGACAGAATTCGATTTAACGTCAATCGAGGGTTGCGCGGGCATAGACGCTCCGCTTGTTCGTTCGACAATAAAGTCACGAATGGCGCGTAACGTCGCAAAATCGTCAAGCGACGTAGCGCCGTTCATGTCGTCAGCCGTCGAGAAGTGAAATTTCTCGTTGAGTTCGCCAAGGAGTTGCGCTTTTTTAATACTGTCGATTCCTAAGTCGCCCTCAAGATCGGCGTCCAGCTCGACCATGTCTTCCGGATAGCCAGTCTGCTCTACGACGAAGTTGACAAGATACGCGTCAAGTTCGGAAGAAGAAACCGCCGATTTCGCAACAGCCGCAGGTTGAGCGGCGGGCTTTGACTGAGAAGGAATCTTCGGTTCCTCGGCGACAGAATTCGATTTAACGTCAATCGAGGGTTGCGCGGGCATAGACGCTCCGCTTGTTCGTTCGACAATAAAGT